>JAZRCL010000026.1:0-16182 GCA_045659745.1 Eubacteriales bacterium | reverse complement strand
AAAGATACTCAAGGAGCCCAAGAACGCAATTATCAAGCAGTATATCAAGCTTTTCCAGATGGACGGCGTAAAGCTCTCGTTTGAGGACGAGGCGCTCACGGCTATCGCTTCCCTTGCGACAGAGCGACACACGGGCGCGCGGGGACTTCGTTCCATTATGGAGTCGTTTATGACAAAGATAATGTACGACGTACCCTCTCCCGACGATATAGACGAGGTAATTATAACCGAGGGCTGTGTAAAACGTGGAGAATATCCTAAGATAGTTCTGAAAGCTCCCGAGCTTTCCGCTCCGCAGATTGCTGCTCCCGCGGCAAATCAGTGATGAGTATTTTTACCAATAAAAATCCGCAGATTGACTTGTCTTTCTGCGGATTTTATGTTATAATTAAAAAAACACAAGGAGGCGACTATGAAATCTATTTTTGAAATAAAAAACCCAATGTTTTTTGATGAAAGCAAATTTCAAAACATGAAGGACATCGCGAAAGCATTGCTGTCGGGTACAGAGAAAAAGCAATATACTCAAGCGATAGTATTGTTATCCTCTCTTGGAAATGAATATAGCGCGGTTATTGAGAATGCTTTATCAGTCGAGAAAAGCGATGAAAAAGCCTTGCTTGATAAGCTGATAGCCGCATCGGATACAAGAATAGACCATATTTTGTCTCTTTGGCATGATGGCTCGGTTGATATTCCCTCCTATGATTTCAGAAAAATGCTTTGCACGTTAAATCCTGACAATGCAAATTCGGGCATATTCGTTATGACACAAGACGGCTATTCGGTTATTAAATTAGGAAATACTCTAAAATAAAAGTAATACCCCGACAGATTTTTAAGGTCTGTCGGGGTATTTTTAATCCACATATTCAAACTCCTCGCCGTCGCAGGTAAAGACAATGCTTCCCTCTTTGTCAGTACGGAGAAGCTGTATTCCAAACAAATTCAGTCTGTAAACCACCTCTGCGGCGGGGTGTCCGTAGGTGTTGTCCTTGCCGCAGCAAGCTATGGCGTATTCGGGAGAGGTTATCTCCAAAAATCTATATGAGCTTGATGTCTTTGAGCCGTGATGCCCGAGCTTTAATATGTCGCAGTCGAGAAAGTCTCCGTACTCGGCTATCATCTCTGCCTCGGAATCCGTCTCCGCGTCACCCGTGAGTAATACCGAGCATTCGCCAAACTCGCATTTGAGTACGACACTCGTGCTATTAACCTCGTCGTATTCCTCATAATCCTTATTTGGCGCGATTACCGTGCTTTTACACTCGCCCACGTAAAAGCTCTCGCCCGATACTGCCTCAATCAGATTTATATCTCTGTCCTCTATGAGCGACAGGAGCGTTGTATACATATCTATGTCCTCGTCGGAGTCAGTCATTATAACGTTTTCAACGTCAAACTCCTTGACTATCATATCCGCGCCGCCCACGTGGTCGTCGTGTGGATGTGTGAGGACAAGATATTCAAAGGACTCAATCTCAAGGTCGTAAAGATATCTTTTGAGCTGCGCCTCGGAGCTGTTAGTTCCCGTGTCAATTAACATATTACCCTCGGGTGTCATTATCAGAATGCAGTCTGCCTGTCCTACATCAATAAAATGCAAAACTATTTCTCCGTCCTCAAGAGCCCCGAATACAATATCCTCCTCGATCAATTCGTCTCGGAAAATATATATCCCAACTCCGCACAGAGCAAGCACAAGCAAGACGGCAATCGATATTATAATAATCTTAATTACTGTCTTTTTAGTCATATCTCTATTCTGAATACTCCCCGACGCATGTCGGGGAGTATTGTCTTATTTCATTTTCTTTGCCTTTACGAAAAAGCGGTGCGAGCATTTGGGGCATCTTACCGCATTTTTGCCAGCCTTATAGGGCAAACGGAGAGTATTACCGCATTTGGTACAGTCACGATAGATGTATCCTGCGCCGTCCTTGGGTCCTCTTTTGGTCTTTGTGGACGTATTGCCCGTGAAAAATCTTTTAACCGCGCCGCGAGCCTTGAGATATATCTCGTTTTCACGTCTGCGCTTGTAGATGTTTCTTGAAAAGCATCTGAACACAGACCAGACTATAAGCACAAGATTAAGTGTGATTATTGCATAAAGGATTATTGCGCCTACAGGGTGTCTGCCTATAAAAAAGCTGAGTATCCATTCAAGCACCAGACTGATAAGAATAAACACGCTTATAAAATTGTAAAGCTGGTCCGTGCCGTATCTGCCGTACATAAATCTGTAGATCTTATCCTTGAATTTTCCCATTATTTTGCCTCCGAATTGTTATATCAGTTCAAATATATATTATAATAGACCTATATTATAAATTTTATCACTAAATAATTAACACCGTGTTAACTGAATACGGCAAACAAGAAATGTTTTAGTGAATTTTAGGTGATTATATAAAAAATGAAGCGATTTTTATCGCTTCATTTTTTCATTGTCCGAAATTGACTATTGCCTTGTAGCACTCCATCATTTGAGCGTACGTGTCTTTCTTTGAGCTTTCGCCGTATATATATGGCTTTGTAAGACAAATATACGTGTCCGCGGGCATGACCTTGAACGCGTCCAGCTCGTATATCGGCAAGTCTCCAAGGCGCACGCCGTAGCCGTCCTCGGTAATGCCAGAAGGCAGATCCTCACCAAACAAGTCACTCATAGACTGCAATCTCTCGCGAGCCACAAAATTCTTGTAGAGCTCAACACCGACAAAATATATCGAGCATTCACCCGACGAAACGTAATCATCGTAATTACCCTTGTTCGTAGTATTTTGAGACAGATCAATCTGCGATGAATCCATGCCCTTAAGATCGTTTTCGTAATATATGGTGTAATTACTGAACTTAACGGTCTTGTTTCCGTCACCCGTGTAATCCTCGGGAATAATTTTTCCAAGCTCAGTCTCAATTTCCGCACACTGATTGGGAGATATGTAAGCAGGACCCGCAAAAGTCACCGCCGCGTCAGTTGCAGTTCGATTGAATATCTGCACAAGGCCTACTATAAGTACCACAAGGAAAAACGCGCCGATAATAACTCCCCATTTGTAGTGATACCAAAAATTGTCGAGTTTTGAGAGAAGCTTGCTTTTGCTCACGACACTCACGTTGTCGCCGTCAAGCTTTTCATCCACTATATTTTCTTTGTTTTGATCCATTTTCACGACCCCTTAAGTTTTTTTGGGTCAGGTCTCAATTGTCGTTCTTGCCCGCTCTGTAAACGTCAACTATCTTAAGCTCGTAAACTCCTGCAGGTGTTGTCACGCTGACAGTCTGTCCTGCGCGTGCGCCCATAAGTGCGCTTCCGACGGGCGAGCGGTCAGAGATCTTACCCTCAAGAGGATTTGCCTCGTTTGAGCCAACGATGCTGTACTTTATCTCCTCGTCCTCTTCAATGTCAAGAACAATTACTGTAGAACCGAGAGAAACTACCTTTGTGTCTATCTTGGACTCGTCAACGATCACCGCGTTCTCTATAAGAGCCTCAAGCTCCTTTATTTTTGCTTCATTTTCCGCCTGCTGATTTCTTGCCTCGTCGTACTCGGAGTTCTCAGAAAGGTCACCGAAGGAACGTGCTGTAGCGATAGCCTCCTTAATCTCCTCTCTCTTTACGGACTTGCGATAGTCAAGCTCGTCTGTAAGCTCCTTATAGCCCTCGGGCGTATATAACTGCTTCTCTGCCATGATAAATTCTCCTTTTATATATGTTTGTTTTATTTTTAGCCGTAGCTTTATTTCAGATTTTCAATCGCGCTCTGTAGCTGATTGTCTTTGTCGTGAGGAATGGGGGGAGCACCATACTCCCTTGCCTCATCTGAGAGCTGAATTTCAATATCAGGAGTTATTCCCACACCGTGATATGACTCGTGACTCTTTGAAAAATAGAGGTTTGTCGTGAGCTTCAATGCGCCCTTAAGACCGTAATTGTCAAGATAGTAGGTGCGCTGCATACAACCCTTACCGTAGGTCTTGACGCCAACTATCTTGCCAAGAGAATAATCTCTCACGGTGGCGGTGAAAAGCTCCGCGGCGCTCGCCGTGTTCTCATTTACAAGAACTGCAAGCTTCATACCCTTGTATTTGCCTATATCTTCCTTTTTTATACTGAACTGTTCGTTTGAGCGTTCTTTGACGGTGTATTTTTCCGTGACCTTGCCTTCTCTGTCCTCAACGGTCATTACAAGGTCGCCTTCATCAAGAAAATACGACACGACAGAAACAATAGACTCAACGTATCCTCCGGGATTGTTTCTGAGATCAATTACAAAATACTCACAACCCGCTTCCTTAAGGCTATCTACTGCATCGCAGAACTGCGGGGGTGTAGTATAGTCGAAATTAGTTATGGTTATTATACCAACCTTATCGTCAGTATCGCACACCTTGCCCTTAACGGATATGGTCACTACCTTTTTGCGAGTGATATTATACTCTATAGGCTCATATTCGCCCGCCTCATTTTTTCTGTGAACAATGAACTTTGCCTTTGTTCCCTCTTTGCCAGCAAGCTTATCAAGCGCCGCATCGTATCCCAGGTCGGTCACACTCTCAGCGTCCTCACCGATGCCGATATGAGTTATCATATCTCCCGCAAGTATGCCTGCTTCTTCTGCCGAGGAGTTTTCATAAACGGAAACTATCTGTATTGCATTAGTAGTCTTGCCGTTGAGCGTAAATGTACTCTCCACAACGCCAATGCCTACTCCGACAAACTCACCCGTCATATCCTGAGTAAGAGACTCAAGCTCATCCTCTGAATAATACTCCGCATAAATATCTCCGCTAAAGTCAATATATGCATCAAGCAGGTGCTCGCCAAAGTCCTTATCGGTAATTCCGTCGTAGGAATACTCGCGGAAGAATCTGTCCAGAGCAATAAGATCCTTTGCGTATTCTGGGGTATCCTTGCCCACGCCCTGCGTCATATGTCTTGAGCATATTCCAAAGGTTATCATTATGCAGAACAGTCCAACTGCCGCCGCAAGTATAGCCGCCGTTCCAAGCGACAATGTGCGCGGCTTTTTGCCACCCTTCTGCTTTGAGGGTACAAACGTAGTCACTCCCTCGGGGAGAATAAGCTCGTATCCGCTTGACTCGAACGCATATGAAAGTTTTCTCTCTATCTCCGACTTGGAGATTGTATTGTCCTTTACTGAAAAGCAAATGCTTGATGTCTGCGCCGAAGCCTGAACAGTTTCGACGTCAATACAAGATTTTACAATGGAGCAAATTTTTTCTTCATCCTGACCTGTCGTTATTCTCGACACGGTGTAGGTATATTTTCCCATTAAACTACCAAACCTTTCGCTTTGTGGTGCGTGTTATATCTATAACACAATATCAAGCGAAACGCCCAGAACAAAGTGGACGTTTCGCTTGATAGATAGGATTATATTATCCCGTTTTATTTAATTTTATTACTCTAAATCAATATTTTGTGGGCTTGGAGGAAAGATATTTCTTAACCATGAGCGCAACCTTGAAGGTTATTGCGTGCTCAAACTCACGGAGGTCAAGGCCTGTGATCTTTCTGATCTTCTCAAGTCTGTAAACAAGTGTATTTCTATGTACGAAAAGCTTTCTGGACGTTTCGGATACGTTGAGGTTGTTCTCAAAGAAGCACTGAATAGTCATAAGTGTCTCGCGGTCGAGAGACTCAAGGCTTCCCTTCTTGAATACTTCCTGAAGGAACATATCGCAAAGAGTTGTGGGGAGCTGGTATATAAGTCTGCCAATACCGAGGTTTTCGTAGCTTATGATGTTCTTTTCAGTCTCAAATACCTTGCCTACCTCAAGTGCTACCTGAGCCTCCTTATATGCTCTTGCAAGGTCCTTGAGGTTGTCAACTACTGTTGATACACCGATATTAACCTTGGTGTAGAACTCGGAGGAAAGTGTGTCAGAAATGTTTGTAGCAATCTTCTCAATGTCCTTTGCGTCCGTGCCGGGCTTTATGTCCTTAACAAGAACGATATCGTGCTCGCCTACGCTGATAACGTAGTCCTTGGACTTGTCGGGGAACATATTCTGAAGCATCTCAAAGGGCATAACGTCCGTCTTGCCAAAGAATTTTATGAGGAATACTATTCTCTGCTCCTCAGAGTTGAAATGAAGCTCCTTGGACTTGATGTAAATATCGCTGGGGAGAATGTTATCAAGAATGATGTTCTTGATGAACGATCCCTTGTCATACTTCTCATCGTAGAGATTCTTGATGTTGGAAAGAGAAACTGCCAAAAGCTTTGACATCTTCTCTGCCATTTTGTCCTCGCCCTCCATGAAAACGATATACTCTGTCTTTGTTCCCACGGTGATGGGACGGTATGTATATCCACCTGATACTACGTGACCTGCGGAGTAAATAAGCTCATCACGTACGCCCTGCTTAACCTCGCCGATCTTTACAAGCTCGGAGCAAGCAACGATAACGCCGTTTTCGTCTATAACACCGATAACACGGTCAACCGCAGTTTTCATCTGATGAATTACATTCTGGAACAATCTGTTCGACATAAAAATTCCTTTCCCGGCAAGCATTTGCAAGCCTTCTTATATTGATTTAATATTAAAGTTCAAATTCATAAACGAGACAGCTGAGCACAAAGCCCGATGCGGTCTCCGTTCTCAGTATTCTCTTTCCAAGACCTATAAGCGACATTCCTCGCTCACGCGCCTGCTGCGCTTCTTTGAGAGAAAATCCGCCCTCGCTTCCAATCACGATTGAAATACTTAAATTCTCTCGCGACTTGTCCGCAAGCTTGTCCTTGATTACTTGACCGAGCGGCAGAGTTCCATCTCCCTCATAGCAAAACAGGACTACATCCGCCCTCATTGCCTCATCAAGCATTTTTTCGTACGTGATAGTAGAATTTATCTGTGGTACGATTCCACGCCCTGATTGCTTTGCCGCCTCAAGAGAGATTCTCTGTCTGCGTGCAAGTTTTTTGCCGTCGGGATCCTTTTCCTTTGCGATACATCTTTCGCTCTGGAACGTGGTGATCTCATTCACACCGCACTCAACCGCTTTTTGAATTATGTAGTCAAGCTTCTCTCCCTTGGGGAGTGCCTGATAAAGATGCGCCTTGAAGCTCGGCTCGGTATCCGCTTTTTTCTGAGATATTATCTCAGCGGTGACAAGTCCATCCGAAAAGCTCTTGAGGATACACTCATATTCATTTTTCTGCATGTCCGACACGGTGATATACTCACCCGCCGCCATACGCAAGGAGCGTGAAATATGGTGCGCGTCATCCCCGACGATATTAACTATGCCGTCGGATATTTGATTTTGTCTTACAAAAAATCGAGGCATAAAAATCTCCGAAAACAGTATGTATAGATCCTAAAAGTTAATTTAATGTGTACTTTTATTGGGCATTTTCAACAACAGTTTTATTACAATTACCAACGAAATATACTTCATTATAATACAAAAGCACCAATTTGTCAACGGCTTTTTTGTAAAAAAATACATAATATCTTACACAATTTACAATTTATTATCAATTTAGCGCCCCTCAAAAGACAATTCAAACAAAATTGCGGTTCGTCATAAATATGAACAAGAAGTTTTATGGATAAAAAAATCACCAAACTCTGCGTTTGGTGATTTTTTTAAGTTATACGCTGTGTACTCCGATAGACGCATCCGCCGCGGAATCTACGCCGTATTTTTTATTCTTTCTGTACTCGAAGAACTTGAGGGCTACCTGCTCAAAGAGAGCGTAGGAAAGCACGTCCTCATCCTGCTCAAGATAACCTGCGGGAATCTTTGCGCGAAGCTCGTCAAGCTCGGGCTTAAGGTCGTCTGCGGGACGATAGTCTATAACCTTTGCGTCCTCGCCAAGTATCTTCTTTACGAATTCGGGGTCAATCTCCACGGGAGTCTTACCGTACTCACCGCGTACAACGCCCTTGAATTCCTTTGTGACCATCTTGTATCTTTCACCGTTAAGCACGTTGAACACCGCCTGCGTACCTACTATCTGTGAGGAAGGAGTTACAAGCGGAGGGTATCCTACGTCTGCTCTTACTCTCGGTACTTCCTCAAGAACCTCGGTCAGCTTATCCTCCTTGCCCGCCTGCTTGAGCTGGGACATAAGGTTGGAGAGCATTCCGCCGGGAACCTGATAGATGAGCGCGTTTACGTCAACCTTGAGCGCCTTGGGATTGAGAAGTCCTTCTGCGAGGTACTTTTCGCGCAAGGGTGTGAAATGCTTTGTGACGGCGTCAAGGTCGTCAAGCTTTATTCCTGTGTCGTACTGCGTTCCCTGAAGAGTCGCAACGAGAGTCTCCGTGGGAGGCTGCGACGTACCCATAGCCATGGGCGAGATAGCTGTGTCAACAATGTCAACGCCTGCCTCAATAGCCTTAAGAAGCGTCATAGAAGCAAGTCCTGCCGTGTAGTGTGTATGAAGCTGTATGGGAAGGCTTGTGCTCTCCTTGAGAGTTTTTACAAGCTCGTACGCGTCGTAGGGCTTGAGGAGTCCCGCCATATCCTTGATGCATATTGAGTCAGCGCCCATATCCTCAAGTCTCTTGGCATATTCGGAATAGTAGTCCATCGTATAAACGGGACCTGTGGTATAGCTGAACGCCGCCTGAACGTGACCGCCCTCGCGCTTTGTTGCGTTTATCGCAGTCTTGAGGTTTCTGGGGTCGTTGAGCGCGTCGAATATACGGATAATATCAATACCGTTCGCAATAGATTTCTGAACGAAATATTCAACAACGTCATCAGAATAGTGACGGTAGCCGAGAATATTCTGTCCGCGGAAAAGCATCTGAAGCTTGGTATCCTTTACGTGCTCACGAATTGTGCGGAGTCTCTCCCACGGATCCTCGTTGAGAAATCTCATGCACGCGTCAAATGTTGCTCCGCCCCACGCCTCAAGCGAATGATAACCTACCTTATCCATCTGCTCAAGTATGGGAAGCATCTGCTCTGTCGTCATTCTCGTAGCAACGAGAGACTGATGCGAGTCACGCAATACTGTTTCTGTGATTTTTACCTGTGCCATTTATATATTTCTCCTGTTTTCAAAATTGTATCATCCAAGCCACGACAGGAATACGCCCGCCGCAACCGCAGAGCCGATAACGCCTGCCACATTGGGTCCCATCGCGTGCATAAGGAGGAAGTTTGAGGGATCAGCCTTCTGTCCTTCAACCTGCGATACTCTCGCCGCCATAGGAACGGCAGACACGCCCGCACTTCCTATCAAGGGATTTATCTTTCCGCCCGAGAGCCAGTTCATTATCTTCGCGGTGAGAAGTCCTCCGCAGGTCGAGATGCAGAATGCAACCAGACCGCACACAATAATAACGACCGTCTCCCAAGAGAGGAAGTTTTTAGCACTTGCCGTCGCTCCGACCGAGATACCGAGCAGAATGGTGACGATATTCATAAACTCGTTCTGTACGGTCTTGGAGAGTCGCTCGGTGACACCGCATACGTTGAGTATATTACCAAACATAAGACAGCCGATAAGAGCCAAAGCATCGGGAACGATAAGTCCTACTACAACTGTGACAAGTACGGGGAAAATAAGCTTCTCGATACGGGATACAGGACGAAGCTGACCCATCTTTATCTGTCTTTCCTTCTTTGTCGTAAAGAGTTTCATAAACGGGGGCTGAATCAGAGGTATGAGCGCCATGTACGAGTATGCCGCGATAGCGATAGCTCCGAGAAGCGATGGCCCGAGAGTCTTTGTGACAAGAATAGCAGTAGGTCCGTCTGCTCCACCGATAATACCTATGGATGCCGCTTCACCGAGAGTATAAAGTCCCGAGATGAACGCCGCCGAGAATGCTACGAATACGCCGAGCTGTGCGCCCGCGCCGATAAGAAAATACTTGGGATTTGCGATAAGGGGGGTAAAGTCGGTCATAGCACCTATACCAATAAATATGATACAGGGGTATATGCCAAGCTTGACGCCGATATAGAGCAGATCAAGGAAACCACCATTGCTTATTACCGCTTTGATGGATTCAAGCACGGTCATATCCTTGTTTACCCACATATCAAGGTGGAACAGATTTGCTCCGGGAAGGTTCGTCAGAAGCATACCTATCGCTATGGGAAGCAGGAGCAAAGGCTCAAACTTCTTTGCAATAGCAAGATAGATAAGCGCGAATGCAATAACATACATTATCACATATTGCCACCATGCCGTATCCCCGCTGAAAAGCTGTGCAATTCCCGTATTTTGTATGAAATTTTTTATTGTTTCAATGATGCCGTTAAGCATTATTTTTGTTTCCTTTCATCAGAATTTGGGAATTTTATCAGTTAAGAGTGACAAGAACCTCGTCTGTATTTACAGATGCGCCCTTCTGTACGTTTACAGATGCAACGGTACCATCCTGGGGAGCGCAAATGTCGTTTTCCATCTTCATAGCCTCAAGAACGCAGAGAACGTCGCCCTTCTTTACTGCCGCGCCTGCGGAAACGTTTACTTTCATAATAGTTCCGGGCATAGGAGCCGCTACCTTAACTGCGCCCTGCGCGCCGCTTGCCTTGGGAGCTGCGGGGGCTGCCTTGGGAGCTACGGGTGCTGCTGCGGGTGCAGGAGCTGCAACGGGAGCTGCAACGGGAGCTGTGCCGCCTACCTCTTCAACAACTACGTCATATGTTACACCGTTTACGGTTACGTTAAATCTTTTCATCTTTATATCCAAACCTTTCTCTTATATTTATCTTTTGTTCCAAGTGCCTGTGTTTACTCTGTTGAAGGATACTACGCGGAAGCCGCTTGCAAATTCACTGCCGTAGTCTCCGCTCGCAATAGCCGCCGCAACCGCCGCGGTGATTACCGCTACAAGCTCGCCGTCATCTGCCTGAGCTATGGGCGCCGCAACAGGAGCTGCCACGGGCTCTGCCTGCGCTATTATTTTCTCTTCCTTCTCTGCCTCGGCCTTTGCCTTTGCCGCCGCTCTTTCTTTTGCCTTTCTGGGCAGGTCATAAAGAATGACCTTTGAAAGAGTCACAACTACTGCCAAAAGCGCCAAGACCGCAAATACCATCACAAGTCCCGTGACGGTACCCTGAATAGCATATTCGATACGCTCGGACATTTTCATATCCTCGCCCTCTATCTCATAGAGAGGAGTATCTGACACATCGGTATCCGTCTGCGGATCATTCGGCTGAGCCGCGGCGCAAATACCTACCGCCATAATCGAGAACAGAAGAATACATATAAGAGCAAGTATTCCTATTCTTTTAATGTTTTTCATAAAGACCTCCTATCAGCAAAGAGGTGTTCTTGCATATTTTCTGTCAGGGCAACCGTCTGCCTTAACTGCAAGCATATAAAGTGCCGAGCAGATTCTTGCGCGAAGCTCAGCCTCGGGAATAATATCGTCTATATCTCCCTTTTCTGCCGCGCGTACTGCAGACGCGTACTTTTCGCACCACTCTGCCTCAACCTCAGCTCTGGATTTATCCTTTGTTATCTCGTCATTCATAAGGAACGCTACCGCGGTCTCAGGAGCCATCACGCTGATGACCGAGCCCTCAAGTGCATATGCAATATCCGCTCCAACGGACTTCGATCCGAGGAGTGTGAAGGACGCGCCGTAAGCCTTGCCTGTCACTACCGTGACCTTTGCCGTGGTTGCGTTTATATACGTAGATGCGAGAGCCGCAAACGCCTCGCTCTTTTCACAGTCTGCAAAGCCTATGGAGTCAACGAGTGTGAGCACCGCGATTCCAAATCTGTCGCAGAAGCTTATCATATCAGCCGCCTTCTTTGCGCCACAGCCGCAGAGCTTTCCGCCCTTCTTGGAGTTTGTGTTGGAAGCCACAACTCCGCAAAGCTGTCCGCCGAAGAATGCAAGACCGGTAGTCACGCACTCTGCCATATTGCCGTAAAGCTCGACGAATTTGCCGTTGTCACAGATAGCGGATATAAGAGCCGCTCCCGTAAGTCCATCAACACTTACTGCTCTACCTGCGTCGTCTCCACTCATAACGCAAGCAGAGTCCTTATTGTTCTGAGGCAGTATCTCAACAAGCTCTCTTGCATGCGCAAACGCGCCTGTCTCGTCCTCTGCCTTTATTGCTATCTTTATTGCCTTGTCCTTCTTGGAGTCGGGAGTGATATATGTCACCGCCTTGTCGCATGCCGATATTACCATATCGAACATTGAAGCTGTGACAAGCGCCATACCTGTGCATGCGCCGTCGATTATTGCAATCTGAGGAATGATTCCCGATGCCTTTGCAACACAGCTCATAAATCTTCCGTAAGCCGAGAGCGCCGAGCTTCCATCAAACACTACAGCTCCCGCAGTATCAAACACGCCGATTACGGGTGCTCCGTTCTTTACTGCCATCTCATAAAGCATTTCAATTTTCTTTGCTCCTGTGGAGTCAAACGCGCCCTTAAGTCTGTCGCTGTCCTGCACAAACGCAAAGGTAAGCTTGCCCGATATAGAGCCATAGCCACAGATCACGCCGTCGTAAGTTTCGTCACAGCCGCATCTTTTGATATATGCGCCTATCTCAACGAACGTTCCCGCGTCGAAAAGTGAGGAAATTTTCTGATTTCCGACTGTCAAATTTTTGTTCATTTAAAAGCCTCCGATTTTGAAATTCCACATTGTTGAGGGAAAATCACCTTTTCCCCCAATTATAAGTTTATTATAACCTATTTACCGCATTTTGTCAATGTAATCTTAAAATTTCTTTGCTAAATATTGGTAAAACTCTGTTCTGCAAAATTTTTTTGCCCACCAACAGTTTGCGACAATTTTTTTATGCAGGTTGTTGTAAAATATATTTTGTACAAGCAAAATAATAAAAAATCAAAGGAAAGGTCAAAAAAATGCTCTGCGAAAAATGTAAGAATAAAAAACCCACCGTATTTTTCACCGACACGGGCGGTGTCAATCATTCACTCTGCGCCTTTTGCGCTTCAAGCTTTAACAGCTCCCCATCAGTCACGGAAAATCCCACGACCGACGTACTCTTTACCCCCGAAAGCTGTATCATACATAAGCCTATGCTGACAACCCATACAACTCTATTTGCAGACAAAAATTTTGTATGCGAAGCTTGCAGGACAAGCTCCGAGCAGATGATGCTGTCTGGAGAGTTTGGATGCCCCGTATGCGCCAAGGCGCTTCTTGAGAACAGCTCCCTCAACACAAACAAAATTCCCCGTCGAATACGCATCGAAAAGGAGCGCTCGCGGAGTATATCCGAGCTTCAAAAAAGACTTGGCGAGGCTCTTTCACAGGAAAACTATGAGAGCGCTGTATCCTTGCGCGACCAGATCCGCAAGCTTCAAAGTGCAAAATAAGGAGGTCATATATGTCTTGGTTTAATACGGACGGAAAAATGTCCGAAAATGTACTTTTTTCTAAATTTACATACACAAGAAATCTGTCAGGATTGCTTTTTTCGGGCAATCAGTCAAAGCAGATTTCCGACGTAATAGCACGCGCCGAATCAATACTCAAAAAGAACGGCTTTCACACCTGTAAAATAGAAAAATCCGCAAAAAATACGGCTATGTCATATTGTGAAAAGCAATACGTCGAGCAGGATTTTTGCTCATTTTCCTACGACAAGGCGATTTTCTTTAACGAGCCCTGCAGTCTCAGCATCTCGGTGGGCGGCTCAAATCTTATCAACATATACGCAATCTTACCGGGCGCGTCAGTGCGCGATGCCTACAAAATCTCAAGCTCGGCTGAGCAGCTTCTGGACTCGGAGTTTGATTTTGCATACGATGAGTCATTTGGATATCTGTCGCCCATTCCGAGCATGTGCGGCAGCGGTATACGAATAAGCTGCGCGCTATATCTCCCCTTTCTTTCAAGCGCGGGCAGAATCCCATCAATCTGCCGCTCGCTCTCCGAGCTTGGAATCTCTCTGTATCCATTATTTTCGCAGGGTACGTCGAGCGATATATACATTATGACCTATTCGCCGTCTTTGTCCGCCTGTGAGGAGGAGTCGGTTGATATCTTTGAGAAACTAATGCTCGACATTATAACTCTTGAAAAAGAGGAATTAAAGTCGTATGGGGCGGACAAAATTTTTAATATTGCCGAGAGAGGCTCGCGCGCGATGGGTGCGCTTGCGTATTCGAACTCGCTCACCGAGGCAGAGCTTATCTCTCTTATCTCGGAAATTCGCCTGTGTCTCTCGGCAGGATGTGATGGAAAGCTTATAAAGTCCATATCTCCGCCGTCACTCAACAGTATTATGTTTGAGTCTTTTTCATTCTCTATACTTGCAAGCTCGCGTGAGCGCGTCACAACCAGAGCCGAGCTTGACTGTGAGCGCGCCGCGCAGGTGCGCAGACTTATAAATTCACTACCCGAAAAGAATGCGCTTATAGCTACATAAATCTTAAATTTGGAGATAAAAATGGCAGTAAAATTCACGCCAAAGGCGCAAAGCATTCTTTCAAAAACAAACAACGTTTCGCAGGAGCTTGGACACCCATATATCGGCACGGAGCATCTGCTCCTCGGTATCATTAAAACTCAAGGCTGTATCGCGTCGGAGATACTGAAATCCCGCGGAGCGGACGAGGGCGACATAATCCAAAAAATTAAGCTTTTAGGTGGCACAGGTAAACTTGATGGGTCAGTCAACGCCGAGCTTACGCCAAGTCTCAAGGCAATAATCAACAACGCCTCGCAAAAAGCGTCCGCTTTCGGACAGCGCTTTGTGGGTAGCGAGCATTTACTTCTCTCCCTCGTCTGCGAGGATAGCTGTGTGGCGACAAGGATTCTTGAAAGCCTTGGGGTTTCAAGTATTGGCATAAAAAACGATATCGAGCATTTTATAAGCTCGGCTCCCAGCACCACACCGTCGTCCAACGACGATATATACGAGACAAATGAAACTCTGTTGCAATACGGCAAGGATCTGACGCAGCTTGCCGCGAACGGAAAGCTCGAACCCGTTATTGGCAGAGCTCAAGAAACTGAACGGCTTGTACGCGTCCTCTGTCGCAAAAGCAAGAATAATCCCTGCCTTATCGGTGAACCGGGTGTTGGAAAAACCGCGATAGTCGAGGGCCTTGCGGACAAAATATCACGCGGACGCGTGCCCGAGCTTTTGCTTGGTAAAAAAATAATTTCGGTTGACTTGTCACGTATGATATCGGGCGCAAAATACCGAGGAGAATTTGAGGAAAGGCTCAAATCTCTTATCAATGAGGTAGAGTCACGCGACGATATAATTTTATTCGTAGACGAGCTTCACACAATAGTCGGCGCGGGCGCGGCGGAGGGCGCGCTTGATGCGGCAAACATTATAAAGCCCGCCCTCTCGCGTGGCGAGATACAGATGATAGGCGCGACAACTATTGAGGAATACCGAAAGCATATTGAAAAGGATGCAGCTCTCGAACGCCGTTTTCAAGCGGTGACCGTCAACGAGACCAATCGCGGTGAAACCCTTGAAATACTCAAGGGTCTGCGCAAAAAATACGAGGAGCATCACAAACTCAAAATCTCCGACGAGGCGCTCTGCGCCGCAATAGATATGTCCGTAAGATATATAAACGACCGATTTTTGCCCGACAAGGCGATAGACGCGCTTGACGAAGCCGCGGCTGCTCTGCGACTGAGGGAAATATCACGAAAGAAAAAGAGCGACTCGCTTGAGCTTGAGCTAAAGAAAGTCCAAAAGGAAAAGGAAGCTGCCGCGGTGTCGGGTGACTATGAGCTTGCAAAGTCTCTGCGCGAGCGGGAGATAGAGTTATGTCAAAAGCTTGAGCGCGAGCAGTCAAGGCAAGGCAGAAAGCCGCGGCGTAGTGTTCTGCGCGCAACTCATATAGCGGATACTATCACACGGCAAACGGGTATTCCCGTCTCCAAAATTATGGAGGAGGATTCACAAAGGCTTCTGAATCTTTCGTCTGAACTGGCGGCGCAAATAATCGGTCAGGACGAGGCGATAGGCGAGCTTTCCCGCGCGATACGCAGAGGCCGCACGGGGCTCAAGGACCCTTCCCGTCCCATAGGCTCGTTTATTTTCGCGGGAGCGACGGGAGTGGGAAAAACCCAGCTCTGCAAAGCTCTCGCAGTCTCGCTTTTCGGCAGTGAAAAGTCGCTAATCCGTATTGATATGTCGGAGTATATGGAACGGCACAGCGTATCAAAGCTCATCGGCTCACCGCCCGGATATATCGGTCA
>JAZRCL010000025.1:0-8581 GCA_045659745.1 Eubacteriales bacterium | reverse complement strand
CCCATCTCAAACACCGCCATCTCACATTCAGCCCCCATCTCCATCATGGACATGGGCATACCGATAACACTGTTGAAATTGCCTTCGGTGCAATAAAGACTGTATTTTTCGGAAAGTACCCTTGACGTCAGTTCTTTTGTCGTGGTCTTACCCACGCTTCCCGTGATAGCTACCGTGTCTATCGGCGTATTTTTTCTGTATCCCTGCGCCAGCGTTGCAAACGCAGCAACCGAATCTTCCACCACGCAAAAGCAGGAGTTAGTATCCGCGCCCTCGGGTATCCGCTCGCAAAGAAAGCAGCTTCCGCCAAAGCTCTGCGCCGATGGAATAAAATTGTGTCCGTCAACTCGCTCACCGAGAGTTGCGACGAAAAGCGTCTTTTCGTCAACCTCGCGAGAGTCGGTACAGACGTATTCAAATTCTCTGTTTTCACCTACAAGAGTGCCGCCGCAATATACCGCGACATTCTCCATATTTTCAGGGCAAAGCCCCAATTTTATTTTCATATATCCCCCGAGTGATACTTATTTGCAAATTTCTGCACGAGCTCGCGCTCACAAAAATATCTTTTTCCGTTTTTGTCTATCTCATAATTTTCGTGTCCCTTGCCCGCAAGAAGGATAATGTCGTTATATCGGGCATTTTTTATGGCGTATTCAATAGCCGCCTCCCTGTCCTCAATAACCGTAAAGCAGGACTCCTTATCCACGCCCGAAAGTATCTCGCCAATTATATCAGAGCGATTTTCCGTGCGACTATTGTCCGACGTGATTATCACAAAATCCGCCATTGACGAAGCAATACGCCCCATCTGAGCGCGTTTTGAGCGGTCTCTGTCTCCGCCGCAGCCAAAAAGCACAACTATCCTTTGACGTCCGCGAGAAAACCCTCTCGCCGTGCGAAGCAGATTTTCAAGCGCATCGGGTGTATGCGCATAGTCTATGAACACCGAGAAATTACATCTTCTGTCAAGCTTTACTCTCTCAAGTCTGCCCTCAATACCGCCCAGGTGCGCAAGTGAATTTTTAATATCAAAAGCCGAAACTCCAAGCTCATAAGCGCACACCGTCGCTTCAAGTGAGTTCATCACCGTAAAGTCGCCGGGGATTGCACAGCTTATCCTCGCCCGTAATTTGGGGTGAGAGAGCTTATATTCTATTCCCCTATCGCCAAGAACTATCTGCTCAGCGCAGACCGAGGTGTCTCCACCGCACGCGGAGCATGTCACAGCAATATTCCTGTACATATCCGCAAGCCTTGCGCCGTAAGGGTTGTCGCAGTTTATTACTGCATTTTTACACCTATCAAAAAGCTTTGCCTTTGCAAGAAAATACGACTCCATATCTCCGTGAAAATCAAGATGCTCGGGAGTTAGATTTGTAAAAATTCCAACCTCAAAGCTTATGGGCGATACCTTGCAAAGCTCCAAGGAATGCGAGCTAACCTCCATAACCACGTACTCCGCGCCGCTCCGCTTCATCACGTCAAATATCTGATAAAGCTCCTCCGGGTCGGGCGTGGTAAGATTTGAAAGCTCGTTGTCCGAGCGGATGTCGATCTTTGCGCCGCAGTACAGACTTCCCACCGTGCCGATAAGTCCCACCCGTCTTCCCGAGCGGTAAAGTATCTCGTATATCATACGCGACACCGTAGTCTTGCCGTTAGTTCCCGTGACTCCGATTATCTTCATAGAGTTCTGAACGTTACCGTACCACGCGGAATAAAGCCTCGCCATCGCGTCTCTTGTGTTTTCAACGCGTATTACGGGTATATTATCGGGAATATCGCGCGCGTCAAAACTCTTGTTGCACAAAATCACCGCCGCTCCGCGCCGGATGGCAGACCCGATAAACTTGTGTCCGTCCACCGAAAGCCCCTGAATGCATATATAAATACACCCGTCGTGAGCCTTTCGGGAATCAGAGACTATCCCCGATATTTCAATGTCCGAAAATTCCTCAATATATTCTATCCCTGCGAGTCGGCAAAGGTCTGAAAGCTTCATATAAACCTCCGAAAATATAAGTTTTTTGAAAATTTATACTTCCGTCGGCTTTTTTTGCCGTTTAGTCGTCGGCGTCGAGATATCTGAATTTCAACTCAATAACCGTTCCTATCTCGACGGGTGTTCCCGCGGGTATAGATTGCTCGTAAACCACGGCTCCCGTGCCCGACATATAATTTTTAGTTCCCGATATCTTGATGTTTAGTCCGTAACCCGTAAGCGTTCCGTTTGCCGCCACGGCGGTCATTCCCGAAAGATCGGGTACTATAACTGTTTTCCTATTATTTTTGGATTCCTCCGTAGTGTAAAGCACTACCTTTGCTGATCCCTTTTCCATAAGAGTCAAGGGCGCGGGTGACTGCGCAAGCACCTTGTCTCCGTCACCTACTATATCAATCGACACACCGTAGAGTTCTGCAAGCTCCTGCGCTCTTTCCACGCTAAGCGCTATAAGCCAAGGTGTCTCAATAGCCTGCTTTGCAAGCTCATCCTCGTCAAACACCGCCTCGACTCCGTAGTAAGGCAATATTTCCTCAAGAAGCTGCCCTATGTAAGGCGCCGCAACAACACTTCCGTAAAGCACACCCTCAGTAGGCTCGTCAACCATTATTATCGCCGCTATCTCTGGTGAGTCTGCGGGCGCATACGCCACGGTTGAACAAACATACGGCGTATAATCCGTATCATGTGTGTCCTTTTTCTCGGACGTACCCGTCTTTGCGGCAACTCTGTATCCCGCAACGTAGGCATTCTTCGCACCGCCGTCGGTGGCAACACCCTCGCGGAGCACCTCGGAGACTATTCTTGAGGTTTCCTCGCTTATTACCTGACGCTTGACTTGAGTTTCATAGGAAAAAATAATATTTCCGTCGTTGTCGCGCACCTCTGACAGCAGGTGGGGAGTGACAAGCTCTCCGCCGTTTGCAACCGCGCTTATAGCGGACAGGTGCTGCATTACAGATATCTTAAAGTTCTGACCGAATGACGTGACCGCAAGGTCAAGCTCGGTGAAATGGTCTTTATCAAAGAAAATGCTGACGCCCTCGCCCTGAATGTCTATTCCCGTCTTATCAAGATATCCGAAAGCGTTGAAATAATCGTAAAATCTGCTCTGTCCTATACGCGCGCCCATCATCATAAGCACTGGGTTACAAGACTGCTGAATTCCTCTTGCAAACGTAAGGCTTCCGTGTCCCGTGGTCTTGTGACATTTTATCTTCTGCCCAAGCACGATGTGGTATCCTGGGCAAGAGAATGTTTCTGTTTCCTTAACGAGATTTTCCTCGTACGCCATAGCCGCGGTAATTACCTTGAAGGTAGAACCGGGCATATAGACCTCTGTGGTCACCTTATTGTTCCACATAGCGAGCATTAGCCCCTGCGAGAGCGCAGAGTGGAACTCCTCGTAAGTATCATAACGGTACTGTGAGTCTTCTGCATTGCTTATTCTCAAGGTCTCGCAATAAAGCTCGCGTGTTTTCTCCAGAAACTCCTCGCTACCTTCCTCAAGTCCGCTCTCATAAAGCTTTGCAAGAGCTCCGTCAAGCTTGGTCTGCGAATCCTCGTTCAACGTCCAAGGATTATTGAGGTCAAAATTCGGGTACGTCGCCATAGCGAGCACCGCGCCCGTGTTAACGTCCATAACCACGCCGCAGGCTCTGTTCTTTCCGCCTGACTCAAGATACGCCTGCTTTACCTGCTCCTCAAGCTCCGCCTGAATATAAACGTCTATGGTCGTGACTACGCTATAGCCGTCTATTGCGGGAATGTAGCTCTCATAGTCATAGGGCATTTCTCTGCCCGACGAGTCCTTTGCTGTCACGTACTTTCCGTCCGTGCCCTGAAGATACTGATTATACTGAAGCTCGATTCCGTATATTCCGTCGCCGTCACTGTTAGTAAAGCCGAGGGCATGCGAACCAAGGCTCTCATAAGGATAGTATCTTTTACTTGTCGCCTGAAGATGAACGAGTGCCAAATCGTCAATCTCCGCCTCCTCAAGAAAGGCTCTGACCTTGGCTGCATCCTCTTGTGAAATATGCTTTTTAAGCGTTCTGTCTCTGTATCTCGTATAAGTAGTCTGCACTAATATCTCGTCGTAGGTAAGACCCAATGACTCTATCTCTGAAAGTCCTTTTGCGATTATCTCGGCATATCCTTTTGCGTCGTTGACGGTTTGCTGCGATATTACCGCAGGGTCAATAAAAAGTCTGTACGTAGTTATATTTGTGGCAATAACTATGCCGTTTTTGTCGTATATCTCACCTCTGTCAGCGGCAACGGGTGTGACCTGCGTTATCTGGTCTATTACCTTTTGCTCATACTTCTTAAAGTCAAATAGCTGTATAGAAAAGATTCTTAAGCAAAGGAGCAGTAGAAGTACCGTGATAACGGCGCAGATCACTGCTGACCTTTTCAGAACCTTATTGCTGGGTGTTCCGCCTTCCATGTCTCCTCCCTCTCTTTGTTCTGTGTTCTAAATAGATTATATGTTTGTCCGTGGCGGAGATATTACTAAACTCCGCACCCTGTCAATCCTCTTTTTTTAGTCCCAACGCCTCAAAAAGTCTGACTATTGCAGACTCACGCGAATAGTCCGTGTCAAAAATTATCTTATCATCGCGCTCAATATGTATATATCTGGACGCAACGTACTCCGCACTTACCATCCCATACTGCCCCTGTGCGATCTCCTTTATATCGATCATATTGTTTTTGACCTCGAGATCAGCATTCAGCTTGGATTCCTCCTCCTTGAGATCCTCAAGCTTGGACTCAAGACGCGAAATATCGCTTTCTGTGCGGCTTACCATAACGGATGAGGTGACTATCAAAAGAAGTGATACAAAAATTATGATTATTGTCAAAGGCATACCCTTTGGCAGTCTTTGTTGCTTTGCTTTAACTTCTCCCTGAGCTTCAGCGTCGGGAAATCCTCTGCCTATCGTCTCCATCAGCTTTTGGGGCTTTATCGGTATAAGACCTATCTCCCTCAGCTTTTCCCCTATCAGCTTGCGTATAGCAAGCCGCATCTCTTTTTTTGACTGTAATTTAACTTCCCTTTTAGAATCTGCAAGTGCTTTTTTATATTCCTCCTCGTCTCTTGACGCGGCGTCGGGGGATTTGGGGCCTCGCAGATCCTTATAATATCGGGCAAAGTCCTCACTGCCTGTATAGAGCTTGCCGTTATATAAGCTGGTTTTATATTTTTTGCTCTTGGGGTCTATCGTGTCGTCTTTGTGTCTGGCGCGTCGTTTATTTGACGCCGCTATATCACTTTGGGCATCTATAGTGGCTTTTTCAGCAATACCCTTGTTCTGAAACCTTTCACACAACAGGCCTATGTAATAAGAGCAGGAATCTTTTATGTTTTTCATATCCGTCTCCATATGTTTTCGGCTTTTTAAGCCATTTGTAAAATGGGGCCTTTATAGAATTAAAGCTTTTCCGCCACACGAAGCTTCGCGCTTCTTGAGCGGGGATTTTCCTCTATCTCTGTATCCGTGGGCAAAATAGGCTTTCTAGATATTATTTTGACCTTGGGCTTATTGCCGCACACGCACACGGGAATTCTCGGCGGGCAGGTGCAGCCCTCTGAGAGTCTTACGTAACTTTGCTTGACTATTCTGTCCTCAAGCGAATGGAACGTGATTATCGCTATTCTGCCACCGGGAGCGAGCAGCTCCGATGCCGACTCGATCGCAGGCTGAATAACTGAAAGCTCTCCGTTTACCTCAATTCTTATCGCCTGGAACGTGCGCTTTGCGGGATGATGTCCACCCTCGCGCGCCGCCGCGGGAATCGCGCTCTTTATTACGTCAACAAGCTCGCCCGTGGTTTCAATAGGCTTTATCTCTCTGCGACGTACTATTGCCGCTGCGATCTTGGGGGCAAATCTGTCCTCGCCGTAATCATAAATGATCTTGCGGATCTTATCCTCGGGATAGAGATTTACAACGGTATACGCGTCAAGCTGATTTCGTCTGTCCATTCGCATATCAAGCGGTGCATCGGCGTTATGCGAAAATCCACGCTCTGCAGTATCGAGCTGATACGATGACACGCCAAGATCAAGCAGTACACCGTTTATTTTCTTAATATCAAGCTCACGGCAAACGTCCGCAATATTGGAAAAGTTATTTCTGACGATAGTCACCCTATCTCCAAACTCTGAGAGTCTCTTGCCTGCCGCCGCGATAGCCGCCTCGTCCTGATCTATGGCGATAAGTCTGCCGCCCGTCAGTCTTTTGGCAATCTCGTAGGAGTGCCCTCCACCGCCTGCGGTGCCGTCTATATAAATTCCGTTCGGATCAATATTGAGGTTTTCAATACACTCATCAAGAAGCACCGAGCGGTGTAAAAATTTAAGTCCTTGAGTTTCCATAATTTCGCCTCTCAAACATAGCAATACAGATATATTATAATATATAAATTATATAAAATCAAGAGGTCGCGGCAAGTATTTCGTGAACATTTTAATAATTTTTTTGCCCTATGAAAAAGCAATCGCGGCCGCTCGGCAAAACTGCCCCACAGCCGCGAAAATTTACTCTGTAAAATCACTTTTTCTCACACGAAAAAACAAGGATTTGAGCGCCTTAAAATTAAAAGGTATCAAGGGATAAAGATAGCTTCTCTTTCCGTTTACCGTCTTGTTTGTCGCGACGAGTATGAGTATCAAAACACTTCCCCCAAGCAGTCCCCAACCTCCAAATAGAGCCGTGAGTATCAGCAACAATATTCTCAAAAACTTGAACGCGTACCCTAGCTCGTAGCTTCTCTGCGTGAAATTCGCAATCGCAACAAACGCCATATACAGTATGACCTCAGGGATAAGCCAGCCGATATTTACCGCGAAATCTCCGAGTATAAGTCCACCTACCACCGAAAGCGAGTTCGAAAGCATATTCGGGGTGTTGAGCGACGCCATACGAAGTCCGTCTATTATAAACTCCGTCAAAAGAAGTTGGGCGAGTATTGGTATACGTCCTCTGTCCTGAGGGATGATAAATGAAAGCCATTCGGGAACAATGCTCTCGTGAGTTATCGCAAAATACCACAGCGGCGTCAGAAACAGTGCTAGCCAAAAAACTATGTGCCGTACTATTCTGATATAAGACCCCGTAAGCGGCGGAAAATAAAAGTCGTTGGTCTCCTGCATAAAGTCGAATATCGACGTTGGCAGTATCATTACCTCGGGCGAGTTGTCAATAATTACGAGCACGCTTCCCTCAAGTAATTGCGCCGACGCTGAATCGGGACGCTCGGTGTATCTTATTTTCGGGAATGGATTGTACCACCGTCTCTTTACCAGGCATTCCGCAAGCGACTCGTGCCCCATAGCAAGCGAGTCCGTCTTGATATTCCTTATTTTTTCCTTAAGCGACTCGACATACTTCATATCTGCCCTGTCCTTCATATAGCAGACCACTATATCCGTCCTCGAATCCTTGCCCACGGTGATATAGCTCATCGTAAGCGAGGGATTTCTTATTCGTCTGCGGATAAGCGCGGTATTGAATATCAGTGTCTCCACAAATCCGTCTCTCGCACCTCGCATAACCTTGTCACCCTCGGGCTCTCCGGTGCTTCTTGCGGGGTAAGTCCGCGCATCAATTATTATTCCGTTCGCTCCAAAGCGCGAGCCTAAAACAAGCGTTGCGCCCGACATAACCATCTGCACCGCAAAATCAATATCCGTTGTGACATCACTCTCTACGTACGAGACGTTGCACTCCATAAAAGCCAGCACCGCATCTCTGTGATCCTTACATGAAAACAAGTCCTTGTTCGGCTCAAGCGTTTTAAGCGACACGAAATCCGACATAAGCTTCTGCATTACAACGTCTTTCACAAAGCCGTCAATATAATACAGCGTAAGCTCGTCGGCACCAATTTTGAGTGTTTTTTTGATAATGTCAAAGTTGTCCTTGACGCAGAAAATATCATCGAATATCTTTATGTTTTCTGAATACTTTTCGGCAAATTCTTTCATATAAAGCTCCCTATGGATTTTAACGTATTATTTGCCAAAAGGTATAAAAAAAATACGGCGATCACGCCGTATTTTTTACTATTATCTTCTGATAAGCTCCATAAGCTCGTCAAGGAAATTGTTAACGTCGGTAAATTCGCGGTAAACCGAGGCAAATCTAACGTACGCCACCTTATCGGCAGCCTTAAGCTTTTCCATAACCATCTCGCCTATCTCGGTAGTGGTCACCTCGTTTTTCAGCGAGTTCTGAAGCTCATTTTCAACGGAATTCACTATATCTTCGGCATTGACGGGACGCTTTTGGGTTGCCTTGAGTATTCCACCAAGAAGCTTTGTTCTGTCAAAAAGCTCTTTTTCACCGTTCTTTTTTATAACGATTATCTGCACGGATTCCAACACTTCAAACGTGGTGAAACGCTTCTGACACGCAAGACATTCTCTGCGTCGGCGTATGCTGTTGCCCTCTTCCACGGGTCTGGAATCTATAACCTTACTGTCGCCTGCTCCGCAACTGGGACATCTCATATATATCAAATTCCTTTCAATACTTGGCTTTATACGAATATTGTACCACAACTAAA
>JAZRCL010000024.1:0-4208 GCA_045659745.1 Eubacteriales bacterium | reverse complement strand
CACTGCACTTAAGTACGGCAAGAGCGCAACCTTTATGCCTAAGCCTGTTTACGGTGAGGCAGGTAGCGGTATGCACGTGCATATGCTTCTTCTTAAGGACGGAGTACCCGTATTCTCGGATGATAACGGATACGCTCACTTAAGCGAGACCGCGCACTACTTTATGGGTGGACTTCTTAAGCATATCAACTCTCTTTGCGCTATCACCAATCCCTCGACCAACTCGTTCAAGAGACTTATTCCCGGCTTTGAGGCACCCGTTACCGTTGGTTACGCTACCTCTAACCGTAGTGCTGTGATCCGTATTCCCGCGTATGCAAAGAGCCCGGATAAGAGAAGATTTGAGCTTCGTAACCCCGATGCTACCTGTAACCCCTACTTCTGCTATGCGGCTATCCTTATGGCAGGACTTGACGGCGTGAAGAACAAGATCGATCCTCACGCAAACGGCTGGGGTCCCTACGACTTCAACCTCTTCCACCTCTCCGACGAGGAAAAGGCAAAGCTTCAGGGTCTTCCCACAAATCTCCCCGATGCGCTTGACGCACTTGAGGCAGATCACGACTACCTCACCGCAGGCGGCGTATTCCCCGAGGAGCTTATAAAGAACTTTATCAAGGCAAAGAGAACCGAGTGCAGCGAGATGTCCAAGATCCCCCACCCCGCAGAGTTTGATAAATACTATAATCTTTAATTGAAAATAAACTCCACCCTATCAGTTGGGTGGAGTTTTATTTATTGACATCTTCTCCTTGCCGTGCTATAATTGTTATTAGAATAATGAAATAATCGGAGGTCATGTATGAAAGTCTTGATTATAAACGGAAGCCCCAAGGCAAGCGGCAACACGGCTCGCGCGCTTGTGGAAATGACAAATGTATTTGAGCAGTACGGAGTTGAGATAGAATATCTCCACGTAGGCAACAAGGAAATACGCGGCTGCGTTGGTTGCGGCACGTGCTACAAGGCGGGCAAGTGCTTTATGGACGACATTGTCAACGAGGCGGCTAAAAAGCTTGAGGAGTGCGACGGTGTGGTTATCGGCAGCCCCGTGTATTACGCGTCGGCAAACGGCACTCTTATCAGCTTTCTTGACAGACTGTTTTACAGCACTCGCTTTGATAAGCGCATGAAGGTTGGCGCGTCTGTCGCGGTAGCCCGCAGAGGCGGCTGTAGCTCGACCTTTGACCAGCTCAACAAGTATTTTACTATCTGCGGCATGCCCGTGGCGTCCTCGCAGTATTGGAACAGTGTCCACGGTGCAAAGCCGGGCGAGGTCGAGGGCGACGAGGAGGGTCTGCAGACCATGCGTACCCTCGCGCACAACATGGTGTTCCTTATGCGCAGTATTGAGCTTGGACGTGAAAAGTACGGTCTGCCCGAAAAGGAAAAGTCCGCAAGAACGAATTTCATCAGATAAAACCCACGGGCTGTTTGCCCAAACAAACAAAGGCAAGATAGAAAAATGGGATACAATAAGAAAACCTACGAGCTTGGCAGTAAGCGCTCGGTTATAAGAGAAATTTTTGAATACAGCAAAAAAAGGGCTGCAGAAATAGGAAGCGAGAACGTCTTTGATTTCAGTCTCGGCAACCCTAGCATTCCTGCGCCTGCAGAGGTGAATAATACAATCCGCGAACTTCTCTCGACCGAGGATTCGGTGAGCTTACACGGCTACACGTCCGCGCAGGGCGACGCAAGTGTTCGCAAAGCTATATCCGACAGCATAAAGCGCAGATTCGGAATTGACAATATCACAAAAGACCACATATATATGACCTGCGGCGCGGCGGCTTCCCTCTCAATCTGTCTCAAGGCAGTTGTCGAGGAGGGCGTGGGTGACGAGTGTATAGTCTTTGCTCCCTTCTTTACAGAATACCGCGTATTTATTGAAAACGCGGGCGCAAAAATGGTTATAAGTCAGCCCGAGAAAACCACGTTTCAAATAGACGTGGCGGATTTTGAAAACAAGATAACCCCCCACACGAAGGCAGTAATAGTCAACTCCCCCAACAACCCAAGCGGCGTCGTTTACTCCAAGCAGAAAATTATCTCGCTGTGCGATGTTCTTCGCAAAAAGTCCGAGGAATACGGTCATATCATTTATCTTATCGCCGACGAGCCGTACAGAGAGCTCGTATATTCGGGTGTTGATGTGCCCTACCTTATGAACTACTATAAAAACACGTTGGTCTGCTATTCGTTCTCCAAGTCCCTCTCCCTACCGGGCGAGAGAATCGGGTATATCGCAGTTTGTCCTGATATGGACGCGTGTGAGAGCATCTATCTGTCGGTCTGCGGCGCGGGACGCGCGCTGGGATACGTTTGCGCGCCGAGCCTGTTTCAGCAGGTGGTCGCGCGTTGTGTTGACTCAAAGGCAAATATAGAAATCTACCGCGAAAACAGAGACCTGCTCTATGAAAATCTTACAAGCTACGGATATGAGTGTATTGTGCCCGACGGCGCGTTCTACCTTTTCGTCAAGGCGCTTGAGGATGACGCATACAAGTTCGCCGAGAGAGCAAAGGCGCACGAAATTCTCGTCGTTCCCTGCGATGATTTCGGAGTTGAGGGATACATCAGAATAGCTTACTGCACGGATAAATCAACGGTCCTCAGCGCGCTCCCCGCGTTTGAGGCTCTCGCACAGGAATATAAAAATCAAGAGGATATAAAATGAAAAAGGTTTGTATTATCTACACAGGCGGCACCATAGGAATGACAAGAACTCCCAAGGGCTATGCGCCCAGCCGTGGCTTTCTTGAAAAAAAGCTGAATGAGACCGATGAATTTCACCACGACAGTCTCCCTGCGTGGGACATTGTGGAAATGTCTCCCCTGCTCGACTCGTCAAATATGACAGTCCGCGAGTGGAACAGAATCGCCGAGGAAATAGAAAAAAGATATGACGACTACTGCGGCTTCGTGATTCTTCACGGAACTGACACTATGGCTTATACTGCGTCGGCATTGTCGTTTATGCTTGAAAATCTCAACAAGCCCGTGATTCTCACAGGCTCGCAGATACCCCTCTGCGAGATAAGAAGCGACGGACGTGACAATCTCACCGAAGCGCTCATAATCGCATCCGACGGCAAGGCAAACGAGGTATGCCTGTACTTTGGCGGCAAGCTTTTGCGTGGAAACAGAGCAACAAAATATTCAGCAGACGGACTTGAGGCGTTCAGATCTCCAAACTGTCTGTATCTCGCCGAGGCGGGTATAAATATAAAATACAGTGACGAGTTGCTCCGTAAATCCTGCGAGGGTGAGTTTTGCGTGCATAAGCTCCAACCTATACCGATAGGGGTTATAAAGATATTCCCTGGCATACAGTTTGAGCTTTTTGAGCCTATCATGACGGACAAGCTCCGCGGAATCGTTATCGAGACCTTCGGCGCGGGCAACCTCCCCGGCGGAGGAAATGAGCTTTTGCCAATCATTAAAAAGGCAATAGCAAACGGCACGGTAATTACCGTTTGCACGCAATGTCCAAACGGCAGAGTGACTCTCGGCGCATACGAGACTAGTATGATGCTAAAGGATGCAGGCGCAGTCTGCGGCTACGACCTCACTACCGAGGCGGCGGTCGCCAAGCTGTATTATTTGTTCAGCAGAGGTTATGATAACACCCAAATAAAGACACTTATGGAAACCAATATTTGCGGCGAATTGAGTAATTAAAATTTTTTTGAATTTTTTTAAAAAAAGGCTTGACTTTTCCGGATGACTATGATATAATAGCCAAGTACCAAGCGTGGCCCATTGGTCAAGCGGTCAAGACGCTAGCCTCTCACGCTGGAAACTCGGGTTCGATTCCCGGATGGGTCACCAAAAAGAAACCACACCAATCGGTGTGGTTTTTCTTTTTTGCCATCACGGAATCGAACACGCTCACGCGAAAATTAAAGCGTGAAGCTTTGCTTTTTTTCAACGCGTGAATCGGGGACGCAACATTGCTCCGCCGCTTCCGCGTCGGAAGCCTCGCCGGGCGGAGCAAATTCCCGTAAAAAGCAAGCTTATAAAGAAAGCAAATAAAGGCATGACATCCCCAAGGATGCCCTTTTTGTTTTGCTGATGCGCTCCGCGCAGAACCCACGCCGTGCAGGTAGCTTTAGTAAAAAAAACATGCGAAGAAAGAAAAGACCTGTAAAGCTCCCATTACATCTAAAGTTGGCGCACGGCTATGGGTTCGAAACATTGCTCCG
>JAZRCL010000023.1:0-2579 GCA_045659745.1 Eubacteriales bacterium | reverse complement strand
ATCTCTCTTTTCGGAGATGTAATTCTTCAGCTGCTCCTGCGAGTTAATACCAACGTTAAGGTCGCCGTCCGATGCCATGATTATTCTGTTATTTCCGCCCTCGATATAGTGCTTTTCAGCTATTCTGTAAGCCTCGGTAAGACCTGCCTCGCCGTTAGTCGATCCGCTTGCCACAAGATTGTTTATAGCCTGCATTATCATATCGTCCCTGTTGCCCGCGCAGCCGTCAAGTACGACAGCCTCACGACCAGAATAGGTCACGATGGAGATGACGTCGTTCTCGTCAAGATTTCCAACAAGATACGAGAAAGCGGTCTGAAGCAGAGGAAGCTTGTCATTTGATCGCATAGAGCCCGAAACGTCTATAAGGAACACAAGGTTATTTCCCTTGCTCTCTACGACACACTCTGCCTGCAGAGTCAGTCTGAGCAGCATAGACTCACTGTTCCAAGGGCAGTCAACTATCGACGAGGTAACTCCGAACAGCTCGCCGTCCTTGGGCTGATTTACGTGATAATCAAAGTAATTGATAAATTCCTCAGTTCTGAAGGACGTACCCGCACCGATAAGCTCCTTCAATGAATAACCCGAATTTACGAGCTTGCGGAAATACGTATATGACGCGGTGTCAACGTCTGCAGAAAAGGTTGAGATGTTTTCTTCCTCTGTGGATATAAATCCGTTTTCAACAAACGAGGGTCCCTGCTCTTCCTGATTTCCGCCGGGATTTTCAATGTAGGGGGGGATTGTGTCCGAAGGCATTCCCGTTATTATGTCACCATTGACGCCGTAATTATATTCGGGCGAGAGCGCGGGACCGTTAGGTGTGCCCATAATAGCACCATCTGATGACTCAGTATTGCCGCCCGACTGTGTGGGCTTCTCGGTGGGGGCATCTCCGGGCTTTTCCGCTTCCGCGTTGGGTGGAACAGCATCAAGGCTCATATCTCCCTTCGCGTCACAAGCAACAAAGGATATCAGCATAAACGCCGCTAAAATTCCGCATAAAATTTTCATTTTAATTTTCATAGCCGTAATTCCTTTCCTCAAATTATTGGATTATAGCCGAAACGTAATTTATGAAGTCTTGTGTAGGATATATCTCCGCGCAGTAGTCAAACACGGATATTCCTATATTGCCGTACGTGTCCTTAAGATAGGGGGAGATCACCGCTCCGTCACCCGTCACTATCCAGACCATGCACTCAAGCTCGGGCGAGTTCTGTCCGACCTCCTCGCCGCCAAGCTTTTTCTCAAGAGCGGTAAGCTCTGCTGACGTCAATGAGCTCACGTAATACTCATCCTCGCCCACGTACTGCCAAACGATATACGCACCGCCGTCTCTGTATGGGATCTCGCCCTCCGAGGAAAGCTTTGTATGTCCCTTATTCCTTGCATCCGTCAGCACGTCGTCAAGCGAAAGAGGCCCGCTGTTTTCAGGCGGCGCGGCATTCGGAGAATTGTTCACGGAGTTGTCAAAAATGTTGTTCATCTTGAGAAAAACTCTATTGAGCATTACCGACGAGCTTATAACAAACACTATCGAAAGCGCAATACATGCGGCTATAAGCACAAATCTCGGCGCTCGGCGCGCAGGTCTGTATGCCATTGCTTCTGCGAGCAAGTCGTCGTCTATCTCGCCGATCTCGTCGAGTAAATACTCGGCTTTTTTCAATTTATCACTCACAGCATCCCCTCCTTCTCCAAATACTCCTTCAGGCTTTTTCTGATACGGAAAAGCGTTGTCTTAACCTTTGCGACACTAATATTCATCTGCTCGGATATCTGCTCAATCGAGTGAGAATAAAAATATCTGCGCACGAACATTACCCGCTTTTCCCTGTCAAGCGAATACAAAAAGCTGTCTAAGGTCTCCTTGAGCCTTCCGTTTTCATACTCGCTCTCTACACTTTCACTCGACGGAATACAGTCCGTCAGCTCAAGAGTGAGATTGTCAAACCCTCCTCTTTTTTGCCTGTGCTGTTTTCGGAATCTGTCAATGGAGATACGTCTCGTTATTTTCGAGAGAAACGCGCCGAGATTGTCGGGTCTTGCCGTAGGCATAGCGTTCCACGCGTCAATATAGGTGTCGTTGACGCATTCCTCCGCGTCCTCGCGGGACGAGAGCAGCGCAAAGGAAAGCGAGTTCAGCATTCGTCCGTACTTTTTGTCGGACTCCGCTATCGCTCCCTCGTCTCTGTCCCAATACATATCAACGATCCTGTAATCTTCCATTCTACTGTCCTTCCGATAACTGTCGACTTCAAGTTTCGGCATAGGGGTTTTATCCCCCGTCACCCTATAAGTCGACGGATTTTTATTATGGTTACACCTTTTCTGAAAATTTTTCAAAAATATTGGTCTGCATCTTAATTATAGCACAAACACCGCAAGGACGCAATATCCCTGCGGTGTTTTGATTATATTATCTCACTCTCTCTCCGAGAGGCGTGTCTTTGTCAAGGAATACGACGCGTACGGTCTCCTCGCCCGAGGCGAGTATCATACCGTTTGACTCAATTCCGCAAAGAGTTGCGGGCTTGAGATTAGCCACGATTATGACCTTCTTGCCTATGAGA
>JAZRCL010000022.1:0-2828 GCA_045659745.1 Eubacteriales bacterium | reverse complement strand
CGGCCTTTTGGTCATGCTATAAGCTTGAATCTATTAATTTTCCTGATGGACTTGAAACTATTGGAACGTATGCGTTCGATGGGTGCAAGGCATTGAAAAGTGTATCTTTGCCGGATGGTATCGGTGAAATAGGAGAAGGTGTATTCGATGATTGTGAGTCGCTCAGTGATATTAAAATTCCAAGTGATATGATCGAGGTGCCTTCGAGATTTGTTTCGGGCTGTCGTTCCCTTACCGAGATAAAGCTTCACGATGGTATTACCAAAATCGGTAACGAGGCTTTCGCGTATTGTACACATATTACGGAGCTTAACTTGCCCGATAGCATTGTTGAGATCGGTTACGGGGCATTTGAGGGACTTATCGGTGTAACCGAGATAACCATTCCCGACGGTGTTTCAACGCTTAGCGAATCTCTGTTTAGTGAATGCAAAAAGCTTGAGAGAGTCACTCTTCCTGGGGGAATAAAGGTTTTGCCTGACTCGATTTTTGCCAACTGCGATAGTCTGACCAGCTTTACCGTACCTGACGGCGTGGAATTTATCATGGATAGGGCATTCTTTTCGTGCGATAGTTTGACCGAAATTACTTTCCCCAATAGCTTGAAAATTATAGACTACGGTGCATTTGAGTATTGCGATTCCTTGCGCACCGTATACTACGAGGGCACGAAGAATCAGTTTATCTATGTGAAAGTATACGAGAAAAATATTGCCATTTCCTCGGCGGAAATCATTTATCTCGGTTGAAAATAATATCCAAAGTAAAAAGGAGAGGTAATGTGACTCAGAACATAGTTTGACGCGTGAAGTATATTTGTTGCGGTTGTCCCTTGAGCGTCAAACGTGCAAATGCTTTGCATTATGCTTCGCATTTACGGTGTTCTTCGTCATTAGAGAGCCAAAAACAAAGAGAGGGTATTAACCCTCTCTTTGTTTTTGGAGCTGGTAATGTGACTCGAACACACGACCTGCTGATTACGAATCAGCTGCACTACCGACTGTGCTATACCAGCGACTTGACTATTATATCATAAGATATATAAAATTGCAATAGGTTTTTTGAAATTTTTTTGTTTTTTGTAATGTAATCATCGTAGGGACCGACGTCCTCGGCGGTCCGTTGCGTTATCATATCTTGCGGACTGTCGGGGTTCTCACCGCGGTTCGGTCACGCCACAGCTCTGACATCACACCGTGATGTCATTCACTTCTGTGTCGCCGCTTCGCTACGCCAGTCCCTACACGGATTTATTAAATTTGTTTCAACCTCTCGCAAAGGCTCGGAATGACCTTTTCGAAATGCACGCCGTAATCAATGGGTGTCTCGTCGGTCTGTGTGGCGATAATGCAATCGCAGACGAAGTCTGCCGCGAGGGATGCGCTCTGCTCGACACTCATGCCTCTTACAAGTCCGCCGATGAACACGGACGAATAAACGTCACCCGTACCGTGATATTTCTGCTCAATTCTCTGGTTGTAGTCCTCAAAAAATTCGCCCGTCTCACTATCGTAGCCCATACAGCCGAGGAGCGCGTCGTCAAAGGAGACGCCCGTGATAACTGCCTTTTTGCAGCCGAGAGAGGTAAGGCGGCGGAGGATGTCCTCTATATATTCTCTTGAATATCCGCAATCCTTGTAGGGAATGTCAAGCATAAAGCACGCCTCTGTAAGATTGGGGATTATTATGTCTGCCTTGGCGCAGAGAGTTGCCATTTTGTGTGCAAAGTTCATATCAAACGCGGGATAGAGCTTGCCGTTGTCTCCCATAACGGGGTCAACGATTTTCAGCACTCCATTCCCGAAATCCTCGAATATGGAAGCTACGCTGTCTATCTGCTCAAAAGAGCCAAGGTATCCCGTGCCTATCGCGTCGAACTTAAAGCCCTGCTCCTTCCAATGCTTTGTTATGGGCTTGATCTCGCCCGAGAGGTCGCAGAACGTAAAGCCCGAAAACATCGTGTGGGTGGAGAGCACTGCGGTGGGGAGGATGGCAGTCTCAATTCCCATTGCGGATATTATGGGGAGGGCGACTGTCAGCGAGCATTTGCCAACGCAGGAAATATCCTGCACAGTTAAAATTCTTTTCATTGTGATGCCTTCTTTCGTGTGGGTTTTGCTATGCAGTATATTCTACACTTTTTTTGCGCGTGTGTCAATAATTTTCAAAAAATAATCTGATTCAAATCAGATTTTATATCAAAAAATAAAACAAATTATAGAAATATAAACAAAATATTGATAAAATTTGTCAAAACACTCTTTACAAAGTATTTTAGTTGTGGTACAATATTCGTATAAAGCCAAGTATTGAAAGGAATTTGATATATATGAGATGTCCCAGTTGCGGAGCGGCTGACAGCAAGGTTATAGATTCCAGACCCGTTGAGGAAGGCAACAGCATACGTCGACGCAGAGAGTGTCTTGCATGCCAGAAGCGTTTTAACACGTTTGAGGTGTTGGAATCCGTGCAAATAATCGTCATTAAAAAGAACGGGGAAAAGGAGCTTTTTGACAGAACGAAGCTTCTCGGAGGAATACTCAAGGCAACGCAGAAGCGTCCCGTAAATGCCGAGGATATAGTAAACTCTGTCGAGAACGAGCTTCAGAACTCGCTAAAAAACGAGGTGACCACCACCGAGATAGGCGAGCTGGTTATGGAAAAGCTTAAGGCTGCCGACAAGGTGGCGTATGTAAGATTTGCGTCAGTTTACCGCGAATTTACTGACGTTAACAATTTCCTTGACGAGCTTATGGAGCTTATCAGACGATAATAAAAAAATACGGCGTGATCGCCGTATTTTTTTATGTTTTTGGGCAAATAATACA
>JAZRCL010000021.1:0-4040 GCA_045659745.1 Eubacteriales bacterium | reverse complement strand
CGGATATAAGTCCATTATCACCACGAACGGAACGCTGCTTGGCAGACGGAGCGCTGAGCTTTTGGGCGCGGGACTGCACAAGGTCAATATCTCCTTGCACAGCTTTGAGGACGGCTCAGACGAGAGCTATGAGGGATACGTGAATCAGCTTTGCGACTTTGCAAAAGCCGCCGCAGAGCAAGGGATAATTGTGGTTTTCCGCCTTTGGAACCGTGGGTTTGACGGCGGCAGAAATCAGGCGGCGATGACATTACTCCGCAAAAATATAGACGGCGAGTGGGCAGAGAACACCCGCGGCATCAGAATACGGGACAAGGTTTTTCTTGAGTGGGGAGAACGCTTTGAGTGGCCCGACAGTAATGCGGAAATCAAGGGAAATAAGTTCTTTTGCTATGGACTCCGAGACCAATTCGGCATACTTTCCGATGGTACGATAGTGCCTTGCTGTCTTGACAGTGACGGCGTGATAAACCTTGGCAACATATTCACGGAGAATATAAATGACGTACTCAATTCCGAGCGCGCCAAGGCGATGGTCTGTGGATTTGGTCGCGGCGTCGCGACCGAGGAGCTATGCAAAAGATGCGGATACGCGCAGAGATTTGTGTAAATTAAAAAGCGAGACATAACGTCTCGCTTTTCTTTTTGCCTATTGTATTTATTTGGAAATTGTGATATAATAATGTAAACGGATGCTTGCGTACAATCGTTTGATGTCGGGCAATCCGCTGAAAACAAACATATTTTTTCAAATAAAATTTAAGGAGGCCAATATGAACCGTTTGAATGGTAAAGTAGCAATTATTACCGGCGGAAACTCCGGTGTAGGCGCGGCGACTGCAATTAAGTTTGCCGCAGAGGGCGCAAAGGTGGTCATCACCGCACGCCGCGAAGCACCTCTTCTTGAGGTTGCACAAAAGATTCGCGAAGCAGGAGGCGAGGTGCTTCCCGTTGTCAGCGATATTTCCAAGGCAGAGGATGCAAAGAAGGTTCTTGACGCCACTCTCGAAGCCTTCGGCAAGGTTGATATCCTTATCAACAACGCGGGCGTTCTTGACGAGGGACTCAAGGCTATTGACAGCTTCACAGACGCGGACATGAACCGCGTTATCGACATCAACACAAAGGGAACTATGTGCATGATGCGTGAGATTTCTGCCGAAATGGCAAAGACGGGATACGGTTCTATTGTCAACGTTGCGTCTGTTGCAGGCGTTATGGGTTGCGGAGGTGCTGCATACGTTGCATCCAAGGCGGCAGTTATTGGACTTACACGTCACACCGCGCTCCGTTTCGTAGGCACGAACGTGCGTTGTAATGCACTCTGCCCCGGCACTATCGTGACTCCCATGGTTGCGGGAATGAGCCCTGCTAATATGGATATGAACATCTTTGGACAGATGATGAAGCATAACGACCTCAAGGTACAGCCCTGTATGCCCGACGACGTGGCAAATATGCTTTTGTTCTTCGCTTCCGACGAGTCAAGAGCGATCACAGGACAGACCATCGTCACCGACTTCGGTTCAACTCTGTAATTTCAAAATTTTGCGACAGGCAGTTCCGCCTGTCGCTTTCTTACGTAAAAAGGGGCTGAAATCAGCCCCTAAAACTTATTTTCCGCCAAACATATCCGACATAAAGCCGTGTCCGTCCTTTTCGTCGGCAGTGTATTCGTCCGAGTTCTCATCTACCGTTCTACCGTTTTTGGGATCGGGAACTATATCGTCAACTACCTCCGACATTACCTCGGAAGGAGACGACGGTACTTGCTCGGTCGAAGATGAAGACGAAGTCGAGCCCTGCTCGTCGCCGGTGTTGTTATTTCCTCCACAGGAGGAAAGACAGCACGCCGAGAGTACGCATGCTATGGCAAGCGCGATAAATGTTGTTGTCTTTTTTTTCATATTTATCTCCAATAAATTTAAGCTTTGATAGGGAAGTCCCCGTCTTTAGTTTGCCCCGAAGTCTGAAAAATATCCGCATAAGCTCACGACGAAAAAAATATATTTTATCATCAATATTTTTACACAAAAAAGGAGGACGCCGTGAGTTTTTGCAAAAAAGCCATCCTTTTTCTTTTTGCGCTGACTTTGCCTGCACATATACTTTCGCGGCTCACTTTTATCTGCGCGCAAGACATACAGCCGCGAATTTACCTTGAAGGCACAACGGAAGATACCTCGGGTATTTTTATATTAAAAATAATGCTTTCGCCGCAAGACGTACTGCTTTGCGGCTTGGAGCTTGACATAACCTACGACCCCGCAAAAATGATGATATGCTCGTGCGAGCGGGGTGATGCGCTGGGTTCTCTTGAATTTGACTGCTCGCTTGAGGATGGCAGAATACGATTGTTATTCTGGGGCGAGGAGAATTCAGAGGACGGCGGCAGAATTGCCACTCTGTGCTTTCTGCCAATTGAGTCTTACGACGGAGAAATTGAGTTTATATTATCTCTGCCCACAAAAACCTCGGCAATATATTTTAAGGATAACAAAATATTATCTCAAAACATTTCACTTTCAGGCTTGCGCATAGACCTTGGTGCGTCGGAGCTATCCACCGATAGCTTTATCGAACGTCCGACGGAGTTGCCGTCAGCCTCGGAGCAGAATTATCCCTCCGCGGAACATCCCGCGGAGGATGCTACCGAAAATATAGAGTCTGAGTCAGAGTATCCGTCTGAGTCAAGTCCGCCGAAAAGTCAGGACGGCGGTCTTTTTCAAAAAACACTTGGCATTTTGCTTTGTATAAGCTCTGTTGCAAGTCTTTTATCTCTGTTTTTGATGTTTTTTCCGCGTGTGTTCCGAAAGGGATATTTTTAGTTTGCGCTTGTTTCGAATTTTTAAGCAAAACAAAATTTTCCGTTTTTTATGTTTAAGGGCTTGTATTTGAGTCAAAAATCAAAATACAAATCAAGAAAAAGGAAGCGAGAAAATGATACCGAGCATAAAAAGAGGGGATATATTTTACGCGGACTTAAGCCCCGTTATAGGCTCCGAGCAGGGTGGACTCCGCCCCGTTCTGATAATTCAAAACGACGTAGGCAACAAGTACAGTCCAACGGTGATTGCCGCCGCAATTACATCAAAAACAGGCAAGGCAAAGCTCCCCACACATATCGACATATACGCGGAAGCGACGGGACTTATAAAGGATTCCGTTATACTGCTTGAACAGATACGGACGCTGGACAAACGCCGACTCAAAGAAAAGACGGGGCATCTGAGTCCCCAGAAAATGAACGAGGTGGACAATGCGATAGCTGTAAGCCTGAATCTTGTGGGAGCGGTGCATTTGTATCCTCAGCAGACGTCGCCCTCACCAGCACCGGAGCAGATGGAGCTTACGCCCTCCGTTGCGGCGGCGCTGCCTGAGGAGAGCCGCGCGGTGTCGGATACAACCCACGCAGGCGGCAAAAATAAGACCTTTTAATTTTTTTCGCGACAAAGAAAACTAAAAAGAGTACTTGATTTTTTTCAAAAGATGTGATAAAATAAGTTGTTAAAAAACTTATTTTTTGAAAGGAATTTTAGTATGGCACTCGTAACTACTAAAGAAATGTTCAAAAAGGCCTACGCAGGCGGATATGCGATAGGCGCATTCAACATCAATAATATGGAGATAATCCAGGCTATAACCGAGGCAGCAGCAATTGAGCAGTCTCCCGTTATTCTTCAGGTTTCTGCAGGCGCACGTAAGTACGCAAAGCACGAATACCTTATGGCTCTTGCAAACGCGGCAGTTAAGGACAGCGGAATTGACCTCGCTCTTCACCTTGACCACGGCGCAGACTTTGAGATCTGCAAGTCTTGTATCGACGGCGGCTTTACCTCCGTTATGATCGACGGATCTCACCACTCCTTTGAGGACAACATCGCACTCACAAAGAAGGTCGTTGAGTACGCTCACGCTCACGGCGCAGTAGTTGAGGGCGAGCTTGGCGTTCTCGCGGGCGTTGAGGATGACGTGGTTGCAGAGCACTCCACCTACACTCGTCCCGAGGAGGTTGAGGAGTTCGTTGCTCGCACGGGCGT
>JAZRCL010000020.1:0-27525 GCA_045659745.1 Eubacteriales bacterium | reverse complement strand
GCTTATGCGCCATACGGGCAAGTTTTCGCATACTACGAGCTCGCGTACGTCCGCTCCGTCATACTTCGATATTTCCTCAATTATTCCAAGCTCGCGGTCAAGCATATCCTCATAGAGCTTGTCTGTTCCATTGCCCGAAATGCGATACGACGTATAGATATTTTCGTCCTCAAGCACGACTCGAAGCAGGTATTTTGAAAAATCAATATTTTCACTCATCAAATCTGACATAAACTCGCCGTAAGCATATATAAGCGCACTCTCGTCCGACGTATCGGTCTGATCAAGAGCTATTAGCGAATTGATGACGGGAAGCTTTAAGATATTGCGAAATATCACAAGACTTCCGAGCTTTTTGTTTATACTGTCGTTCATTTTTTGTCTCCGTAAAAGTGGTTTATATTTGGATTATACTATTTTTCCCGTAATTTGTCAACCGCAATTTACAGAGCCTAAATTTTGTGCGAAAATTTGAGGATTTCTCTTGACAAATAAGGGATTCCATATTATAATGTTATCAATAAGTTTTCAAATGCGTGGACAGGGGCAAAGGTAAGACGAATTTAGTCTGCAGAGAGTTGTCGGTTGGTGCAAGACAACGGCTTACGTTTTTTCGAACTCTCCCTTGAGCGGTCGACCGAAAAGCTTTTGCTTATTAGGAAGAACGGGTTCTCCCGTTATAGAGAGCGGCGTATGCTTGTATGCCTTGAGTGGATATTATCAATCGGAGTGGTACCGCGGAAGTTTTGCTTTCGTCTCCAAGTTATGTGGAGAACGAAGGCTTTTTTTGTTTTTCGTGAAAACTTATTACAATACACAGCACAAATTGGAGGTAAAAAATGAAGAATACTTCAAAATACTCCCGTCAGTTTTTCACTGCTCCATCAGGTGAAATGAAATGGACAAAGAAAAATTACATAGATCGCGCACCCAAATGGTGCTCTGTCGACCTTCGTGACGGAAATCAATCGCTTATTATCCCGATGAGCCTTGAGGAAAAGCTTGATTTTTTCAAGCTTCTCGTTAAAGTTGGCTTTAAGGAGATAGAGGTCGGCTTCCCTGCGGCAAGCGAGACGGAATATACTTTCCTGCGCACACTGATTGAGGAAAATCTTATCCCCGACGACGTGACTGTTCAGGTACTCACACAAAGCCGCGAGCATATTATAAGAAAGACGTTTGACGCCTTGCGCGGCTGTAAGAACGCCATAGTTCATCTTTACAATTCCACCTCTCTTGCACAGCGCGAGCAGGTTTTTCGCAAGTCCAAGGACGAGATAAAGGCTATAGCTATTGAAGGAGCGAAGCTCTTTAATAAAATAGAAAAAGAAACGGGTGAGCGCTTCAGATATGAGTATTCTCCCGAGTCGTTCACGGGAACAGAGCCTGAATTTGCGCTTGAGGTTTGTAATGCAGTGCTTGATATATGGCAGCCCACACCCGATAGAAAGGCAATAATCAACCTCCCCGTGACTGTTGAGCTTTCAATGCCCCACGTTTACGCAAATCAGGTTGAGTATATGTGTGAAAATCTCAAATACAGAGACTGTGTTGAAGTTTCCCTGCACCCCCACAATGACCGCGGATGCGCGGTCGCGGATTCCGAGCTTGGACTGCTTGCTGGCGCGGACAGAATCGAGGGCACGCTTTTTGGAAACGGCGAGAGAACGGGAAACGTGGACATAGTGACTTTGGCTATGAATATGTACTCGCAGGGTGTTGACCCCGAGCTGGACCTCTCGAATATGCCAGAGATATGCGAGATTTACGAGAGCGTCACAAGAATGCACGTCTATGAGCGTCAGCCTTATGCGGGCAAGCTCGTATTTGCGGCGTTCTCTGGCTCACATCAGGACGCTATCGCCAAGGGTATGAAGTGGCGCGAGGAAAAGGAGCTTGACACGTGGACTGTTCCCTATCTTCCCATTGACCCCACGGACGTTGGACGTCAGTACGAAACGGACGTAATCCGCATTAACTCCCAGTCGGGCAAGGGCGGCATTGGTTATCTTTTGGAGCACAACTACGGCTATATTATTCCTCAGAAGATGCGCGAGGAGGTCGGATATATGGTCAAGAGCGTGTCCGACCACGCGCACGCAGAGCTCTCTCCCTCAGAGGTGCTTGATATATTCACGAGCAGTTATATTAATATAAATACACCCATTGAGCTTGTTGACTATCATTTTATCCGCACACCCGACATCAAAGTCACTCTTACCCTCAGAATTGATGGGGTTGAAAGAGATCTTGTGGCAAGCGGAAACGGACGTCTTGATGCGGTAAGCAACGCGATAAAGCAGCATCTTGGCATTAAATATTTTGACCTTACCTACGAGGAGCACGCGCTCACGATTGGCTCGTCATCGCGCGCTGTCACATACGTCAGCATAAGACTTGCGAACGGCAACAAGATTTGGGGCGTAGGTGTTCACGACGATATTATAGCATCCTCGATAAATGCACTCTTCTCTGCTATCAACAGAGGAATTTCACAATAACGGAGGTACACAAAAATGGGAATGACAATGACACAAAAAATTCTTGCTGCACACGCAGGTCTTGAGTATGTTTGCGCAGGACAGCTCATCAAGGCAAAGCTTGATATGGTACTGGGTAATGACATTACTTCTCCCGTTGCCATAAACGAGTTCAAGAAATTTGGATTTTCCGAGGTGTTTGACAAGAACAAGATATCTCTTGTAATGGACCATTTCGTGCCTAACAAGGATATAAAGGCGGCTGAACAGACAAAGCAGTGCCGCACCTTTGCAAAGACGTTTGGCATAAAGAATTATTTTGACGTTGGAGATATGGGTATCGAGCATGCGCTCCTCCCCGAAAAAGGACTTGTAGGCCCCGGCGACGTTATAATCGGTGCTGACTCCCACACCTGCACTTACGGCGCACTCGGCGCGTTCTCCACGGGTGTAGGCTCGACGGATATGGCTGCGGGTATGGCTAAGGGTGAGGCTTGGTTCAAGGTTCCCTCCGCTATCAAGTTCAATCTTACGGGCAAGCTCTCCGACAAATGCTCGGGTAAGGATGTTATCCTTTATATAATCGGTAAAATCGGAGTTGACGGCGCGCTTTACAAGTCTATGGAGTTCACAGGCGAAGGCATGCACACGCTCTCTATTGACGACCGTCTTTGTATGGCGAATATGGCTATCGAGGCGGGCGCGAAGAACGGAATATTTGAGGTCGACGACGTGACTATCAAGTATTACGAGGAAAGAATGACTCATCCCTACACTGTTTACAAAGCAGACGACGACGCTGAGTACGACGAGGTTATTGATATTGACCTCTCTGCAATAAGACCTACCGTTGCTTGTCCTCACCTTCCCGAAAACACGAAGGACGCAAGCGAACTGTCGGATATTAAGATAGACCAGTGCGTTATCGGCTCCTGCACAAACGGCAGACTTTCGGATATGGCTATTGCCGCAGAGATACTCCGTGGCAAGCATATTGCAGAGGGTGTTCGTTGCATAATCATCCCCGCAACGCAGTCCATTTATATGGAGTGTATCAAGCGCGGATATATTGAAGTGTTTATAAACGCGGGCTGCGCGGTATCAACTCCCACCTGCGGACCTTGCCTTGGCGGATATATGGGTATCCTTGCGGCAGACGAGGTCGCTATTGCTACCACTAATCGTAATTTCGTAGGCAGAATGGGACATATAACATCAAAGATATATCTTTCCAGCCCCGCAACTGCGGCGGCATCCGCAATAAAGGGTTATATTTGCGACCCGAATGAGCTTTAAGGAGGTAACAAAAATGTTAGCACACGGAACAGTACATAAATACGGGGACAATGTCGATACCGACGTAATTATTCCCGCACGTTATCTCAATACCGCAAATCATAAAGAGCTTGCATCTCACTGTATGGAGGATATAGACAAGGAATTCACCTCAAAGGTAAAGGTTGGTGACATTATGGTCGGCGGAGCAAACTTCGGCTGCGGCTCGTCTCGTGAGCACGCGCCTATCGCTATCAAGGAATCGGGAATTTCGGTAGTAATTGCAGAGACTTTTGCGAGAATTTTCTACAGAAACGCGATAAATATCGGTCTTGCAATTCTTGAATGTCCCGAGGCAAGCGCAAAAATTGACGCGGGCGACGACGTTGAGGTGGATTTCGATACGGGTATCATCACAAACAACACAAAGTGTGAGCAATACAAGGCTCAGCCCTTCCCGCCATTTATTCAGGAGATAATCACTAAAGGCGGACTTTTGGCGTCGATTTCGGAGGAATAATATCATGGAAAAGAAAATTACAGTCCTCGCAGGCGACGGTATAGGCCCAGAGATAGTTGCAGAAGCGCTCAAGGTGCTTAATAAAATTGCAGACAAGTTTGGTCACAAGTTTGAATATACCTACGTTGACATCGGCGGGTGCTCGATAGATAAGTTCGGCGTGCCGATAACCGACGAGGGCATGCAGAAATGTAAGGAAGCGGATAGTGTTCTGCTTGGCGCGGTGGGTGGACCCAAATGGGACAACTGCCCCCCTGCTATTCGTCCCGAAAAGGCGCTTTTGGCGGTAAGAAAAGAGCTTGGACTCTTTGCTAACCTCCGTCCAACAAAGCTTTTCCCACAGCTTGCTGATTCCTCGCCCCTTAAAATGTCTATCGTAGGCAACGGAATTGATCTGATGATAGTTCGTGAGCTTACGGGCGGCGTGTATTTTGGCGAGCGCAAGACCGAGGAGATTAACGGCGAGCTTGTGGCTATCGACTATATGCCATATTCCGAGCATGAGATTGAGAGAATCGGACGCGTTGCGTTTGAGTCGGCTATGAAACGCGGAAAAAAGCTGCACTCGGTTGACAAGGCAAACGTGCTTGATACCTCTCGCCTTTGGAGAAAGACTATGCATAGACTTGCTATAGAATATCCCGAGGTGGAATACAACGATATTCTCGTTGACAACACGGCTATGCAGCTTATAAAAAATCCCACACAGTTTGACGTGATAGTGACCGAGAATATGTTTGGCGACATTCTCTCGGACGAGGCTTCAATGCTCACGGGCTCTATCGGTATGATGCCCTCTGCGTCGCTCTCGTCTGGAACACTTGGAATGTTCGAGCCTATTCACGGCTCTGCTCCCGATATTGCAGGTCAGAATCTTGCTAACCCCATAGGAACAATTCTTTCTGCGGCTATGATGCTTCGCTACTCATTTAATATGGCAGACGAGGCAGACACTATTGAGTCGGCGGTCAACAAAGCCCTCGACGATGGCTACCGCACGGGCGACATAATGCAGGAGGGCTGCACAAGACTCGGCTGCAAAGAAATGGGCGACGTTATTGTAAATAATATCTGATAAAAAACGGAAGACATTTGTCTTCCGTTTTTTAGATCTATTACGAGTAAAAAAACTAGTAGTTTTCATTGACAAACCCTATAAATTATATTATAATTACTATGTATAACTATGCGAAAGGACTACCTGATATGCAATTTGTGGCAACATGCCTTTTCGGGCTTGAAAAACAGCTCGGAGAGGAGATAGATGCGCTTGGACTCAAAAGAACACAGACCATTGACGGACGTATTATTTTTGAGGGCAACGAGCAAGATATTCCGAAATTAAATATAAATTTAAGACTTGCAGAGAGAGTCTTTATTCTTATGGGTAGCTTCCGTGCGGAGAGCTTTTCCGAGCTTTTCGATGGCACAAACGCTATCGCTTGGGAAGAATGGATTGGCAAGCTTGACTCTTTCCCTGTTACAGGTCACTCGATAAAGAGTAAGTTGACCTCTATTCCCGACTGTCAGAGTATAGTAAAAAAGGCTATCGTTAATAGACTGTCCTCGGCTTACGGTATTTCGTGGTTTGAGGAGACGGCGGTCACGTACAAGGTTGAGTTCTTTATCCTAAAGGACGAGGCATACCTTATGATCGATACCTCGGGCGCGCCGCTCCACAAGCGCGGCTACCGTCCTGCTTACGGCGCAGCTCCCATTCGTGAGACGCTTGCGGCGTCTATTGCTCTCACCACCCGTCCGAGCGAGGATATTCTCTTTTGGGACCCCTTCTGCGGCTCGGGTACAATAGCTATTGAGGCGGCAATGATTGCAAAGAATATCGCTCCCGGACTTAACCGTGAATTTGCAGCGCAGAATTTCCCTCGTATCGAGCAAAATCTCTGGACTGATGCGCAAGACGAAGCAAGAGCAAAAATCAAGACAGACTGCAAATTTGAGGCTTGGGCGTCGGATATTGACGAGGACATACTTGATACAACCTACGAGAACGCACTTCGTGCGGGAGTTGAGGAAAATATCAACATTTTCTGCGCAGATGCACGAAAAATAGAGAAGCCGTCGGACAGACGCGGAAGCATTATCTGCAATCCCCCTTACGGCGAGCGAATGGGTGAGGCGGCAGAGGTCGAGCAGCTTTACCGTGAGGTAGGAAGACATTTCAAGTCCTTTGAGCCGTGGCACATTTATTTTATCACCTCATGTGAGTATTTTGAGAAGCTCTACGGTCGTCCCGCAGACAAGACACGCAAGCTTTACAATGGCATGATTCCCTGCTATTTCTATCAGTTTTTCAAGCCTTACGAGGGTAAGCCCCTGACATATAAGAGCTTTGATAAAAAGCCGAATTACAACGGCAAGTATTCCCAAGGTCAGAATCACGGCAAGGGACGCGCTCAGGAGCAGAAAAAGGGCTCGATGTCAAGCAACGCGCGTGACTACAAAAACAATGACAAAAACAATTTCCACAAGGATTTCAAGAAAGATTACAAAAAGGATTTTAAGAAGAAGGAATATAAATAATGCTTAATTTATGTGATCCCAGAACAATAAAGCAGGTTATGGACATGTTCGGTCTGAATTTCAAAAAGGAATTCGGACAGAACTTTCTGACTGACCTTATGACTGTTGAGGATATAGCTGACGCTTGCTCTCCCGAGGACTCAGATATCACGGTGCTCGAGATCGGTCCCGGCATTGGTTGTATGACAAGATGTCTTTGCGAGAGATATCGTGAGGTAGTTGCACTTGAGATAGATACGGGGCTTATTCCCGTACTCAAATATACCCTTGGCGACTATAAAAACGTGACTGTAATAAACGAGGACGTTATGGAAGCGGATCTTTCTGAGATTCTCGCGCCTTATTTTGCAAAAGGAAAGGTAGCGGTCTGTGCAAATCTTCCCTATTATATCACGACTCCCATACTCATGAAGCTTATCGAGAGCAAATTGCCCTTTGAAAGCATTACGGTAATGGTACAGACCGAGGTCGCGCAGCGTCTTTGCGCGGGCGCGGGCGGTAAAAATTGCGGCGCTATCACCGCAGCGATAGACTATTACGGCGACGCGGAGCTTCTGTTTACTGTTAACGCGGACAGATTTATGCCACCCCCGAAGGTCAATTCCTCGGTAGCTCGCATAAAACTGTGGAAGGACAAGCCTATAAATCCTATAGACGAGGAAATGTTCTTCCGCACAGTCAAAGCTGCTTTCGAACAAAGACGCAAGACTCTCCCAAACTCTCTTATGACGGGATTTTCCGAAATTTCCAAGGAAAGACTTACGGAAATTATAGTTGAGTGCGGTCACAAGCCCGATATCCGCGGCGAAAAGCTGACAGTCGCCGACTTTGCCGCTCTCTCGGACAAGCTGTATCTTGAGCTTAACGGAGGCAAATAATGAAAAGGTTAAAGATAGGTTTTGCGTTAATACTTATGTTTTTAATTTGCACATGCTTTGTCTGCTGTGACAATAACCCTGCTGACTCTAGCGATAAGTGCAAACATAAAAACATAATTGACTCCGAAGTACTTGTCACCTGTGATTCTGAAGGATATATACTTCACACCTGTGCGGATTGCGGCGCATACTATAAAACGAATAGAGTTGCTCCCTCAGGACATGAATTCGAAAAATCAGTTAAAGCTCCTACTTGTGAGAAAATTGGATATACTACTTACACTTGTGAGTGCGGATTTACGTACACATCGGATTTTGTTGTGCCAAATGGTCACAGCTATACCGATAAAGTCACAGAGCCCACATGCTCCACCGAGGGATATACTACGTTTACATGCAAATGCGGTGATACTTACACGTCTAATCACATAATTCCCAAGGCACATACGTACGTATCGACTATAGTTGAGCCCACGTGCACTGAAACCGGTTATACTGAAAATGTATGTGAGTGCGGTGACAGATATCTTTCTGATTTTGTTTCGTTTACAGGACACAATTACACGGAGGAGGTCTTCCCTCCCACGTGTGAGGCGAGAGGCTATACGCAATATACCTGTGAGTGCGGATATACGTATTCTGCGGATTTTGTAGCTCCCACTGGACATATATTTGAAAAGAATGTCACTCCCCCCACCTGTACTGAGCATGGATACACCGAATATACCTGCGCTTGTGGATATAACTACATTTCGGATAACCTTCCGCCCACAGGACATAGCTTCTATCAAAGCAGCAGGGTGTTTGCAACTCTTTCAACTACGGGATATACGGACTATGTCTGTGATTGCGGAGCAGAATACAGAGGCGATTACATATTTTATACCGATATTGTCAGTGGCGCGTATTCGGGTAATACCGAGATTATTGCCAAGGGCATCGACGTATCCAAATGGCAGCATAGTGTGGATGAAAATTCGCTTTTTATACCTTTGAATTGGGAGAGTATAAAAAACGAGGGCGTTGATTTTGCTATTCTTAAATCCGGATCAAGTCAAGGAGTAGACTCTGTGTTTGATATGAACTATCAGTCGGCAAGAGCGGCAGGAATTGACCTTGGCGTATATTTCTATTCCTATGCCACCACTGTTGAGGGCATCGAGGCAGACGCTTATATGCTTCTGAATTATCTTGACGGTAAGAAATTTGAATATCCGATATATCTTGACCTTGAGGATCCGTCACAGGAAGAACTTGACAAAGAGCTTTTGAGTCAAATGTGCATAAGATTCTTTGAAATACTCCAGGAAAAAGGATATTACGTTGCGCTTTATACAAATAATAACTGGCTGACGTCGATTCTTGATACCCAGTTTGTTCTTGATAATTTTGAAATATGGTATGCAAGATATCCTTTTGAGCTCGAGGGGTACGTGTTTACAAGCGAGGAGCAGCCTATATGGGATACCGAGCTTTACGGAGAAAATCTCGGAATGTGGCAATTTACATCCACGGGTGTTCTCGAGTCAATCCCCGAGGTCGTTGTCGATTTCAGCGTTTCATATAAGGACTATCCTACAATAATAAAGGAGCTTGGGCTGAACGGCTACGGCGTACTTGATGAAAATACAGATAATAATACAGAACTGATATAAGAAAGAGGCGGTATGACCGCCTCTTTTTTAATGATGGTGATGATGTCCGTGGTGATGATGGTGATGATGCCCGTCAGCATCTTCGATGATATGACATTCTCTCTCATGACACTCCTCGCCTTCTGATTCTATTTCGATGGTGGAGTGTGATATTTTATGCTCGGAAAGCTCGTGCCTTACAGCGTCCTTGATTGCGTGATTGTCGGCACCCTTTTTGGTGACGATATGCAAGGTCGCGTAGTTATGGTATCCGTCAATCGAACGTAAATGTATGTGATGAGCCTCGATAACATTGTCTATTTCTTCTATATGCTCTTTTATTTCATTGACGGATATTCCCTCAGGAGCTTTTTCAAGAAACAGGTTAAGCACCTGCTTGAGATTTTTCAATGCATTTATAAGTATGAATAATGAAACGCATATTGAGAGTATGGGGTCTATTAAGCTGAAGTTTGTAAATTTCATTACTATCGCTCCTATAAGTACAACTACCCAGCCAAGCACGTCCTCAAGCATATGAAGATTTACGGCTTTTTGATTTATCGAGTCACCCTCGCGTGTAAAGTATGCAGCAAGAAAGTTTACGGCAACTCCAACCACCGCGAAAATTATCATTCCGTTATAGTTTATGGGTGTGGGGGATATAATGCGGAGTATCGCGTTGTAAATGACTGCGCACGAGCCGAAAAGCAGGATTGTTGTGGTTATGACACCGCCAAGCACCGAATAACGAAGATATCCGTAGGTGTATTTTGCGTCGGGTTGCTTTTTGCTTTTTTTCTCAAGTATAAACGAAGCTCCTATGCTTGCGCTGTCGCCAAGGTCGTGTATCGCGTCGGAAAGTATCGCCACGCTTCCCGTAAAAATTCCGCCGAAAAATTCAAAAATTGAAAAAATCAGATTAAGTATAAATGCTATAAGTATATTTTTTTGAGTTTTCATAACCCCTCCGCTTGACTTTATAGTATTTTTACCGTATAATATATACGATAACGAACATATTGTTCGATTATATTATATTAGATCGAGTGTAAAAAAATCAATAATCAAAAATCGGAGGATGTGCGATACCGAACAAAATTTGGAAATTGTACGGATAAATTTATGGACAGACGGCAAAAAAAGACACGGGATGCGATATTTTCAGCTTTTATTGAGCTTTTGGGTAAGCAAAAATACGAGCATATAACCGTTCAGGATATAATTGATAAGGCAGATGTGGGACGAAGCACGTTCTATTCGCACTTTGAAACTAAAGACCACCTATTGCGAGCAATGTGCTCAGATATTTTCGATCATATAATTGATGGCGCTATGTGTTCTTATTGCGAGGAGTCAAATAGTCTTGAATCAACTCTTTCGCATCTGCTTATTCATTTGCGAGAGAGTAGAAAATACGTCACGGGACTTCTCTGCTCTGACAGCAGCGATATATTTATGAGATATCTGCATGAGTATCTGACAAAGATTTTCTCAAAATACGTATCGGATTTTCACACGAGCGTTCCCACGGATTTTCTTATAAATCATCTGACGGGCGCATTTGTGCAGACCATACGCTGGTGGGTAAACGAGGGTATGCAGACTTCTCCCGACCAGACTGCGCATTATTTTATGTCAGTTATAGAAACGCACTGAAAAAAGCAGAACGGACTGTTTAATCTGTCCGTTCTGCTTTTTTTGCTTGATAAATTAAGACATAATTTGCTTTTTATGCTATATGTTTTTGCCCATTTCTTCTCAGCCTTTTCAAAATCGATTTTAACATAGGAGTATTATATCGGAGTGCAAGAGTCGGTAATATATTAAGAAAAAGATTTACTATAGCAACGGGTAGTCCGATTGTAAGCGCGCAAGTATTTGGTATTGCGAGCATAACTAAAAATCCTGCGGGATATGAAAGTCTATGCGTAAGAACTCCCTTGTTGCATTCGATAATAAATTTTTCTATGTATTGGGGGTTGCTTGGTTCCTTAAGATTTTTTTTGCTGAAGCCGCCGAGACCGCCAAGCTCCCAGACTTTGTCTTTCCAAAGTCTTACTTTCAATTTTTTATAAAGCTGTCGTTCTTTTTGAGATACGTTGAAAAGTGGATTGTCAACGCCAAACCATCCGTCCGGCATCTTGTTTATAATAATCGCAATAAGGCCGTCAATGGCAAATTCAAGCGCAGTACAAAAAACACAAGCTATGATAACGTAATACCAAGGCGCAAACCCCAAGATTATATTGACGGCGGAAATAATTACTACTGCGATACTGATTGTTGAGAGATAAAGCTTCATTATTCACCATACACGAGAGGAATATTATAAAATTCCTCGTACACCTTTACCCAAGCATTGTAGTTTTCTTTTTTCATAGCTTCTTTTATCTCAGCTCTCGGAAGAGCTTCATTAGGGTATATAGCTGGCAAAATATGTATAGTATATTCCTGCACTAAAAACCCGTCGCCGTCAAGAACATCGCTATCCTCCATAGTAATAAATATAGGAACTATAGGCGTTTTGTTTCGCACCGCCAGCGAAAAAGCTCCGTCTTGCATTGGTTTTGGTTTGCGATAATTCCACCACATGCTTTGCTCGGGATATATCAGAATGGTTTCCCCTCGCTCAAGCAATACTTTTACTGCGCGTAAAAATTTCTTCATGGTTGCGGTTTGACTCGAAAGAGGAAGCGTGTTGCAGTGTCGCATTATAAAGCCAAAAGGCTTTGGTGGATTGGTATAATTCCCTTCGCGAATAACCTTGTAAAGCATTTTTTTGTCCATGTGATCGCGAAGCGCTACCCATACGGCGTAATTATCGCAAACGCTGAAATGATTGCAGGTTACGATTTTTCCGCCCTTGACGGCGGTGAAATTTTCTATACCGCGTATTTCTTTGATAATGAGCTGTCGATTGTCAATCATTTTATCAAAAAATTTTTCACCCATACGATTAGCAATCTTATTTTTTATTTTACTTGACAATTTTTTATTTAGATAATCCACCTCATCAGGCATAAGAGGATAGGTTTCAGGGTCATCCTCTATGTCAATATGCCAGAACCCCTTTTTTTCATACTCGGATATTTTTTTAATAAGCTCTAATTTATGAGCAGACTTTTCCATATGAACCACCTCAAATTTTACAAAGCTTTTTTGAAAACGTATCCTCGGAGCGCACAATCTGTATTGCATGCTCAAGTATTTCCTTTGCCGTTGCTTCTTTTTCTGCCTTGTCGACGCTTCTAAAATTCTGTTTATTATAACAGATCTGATCGTAAAACGGAGACAGCTTTGCATAATGCCAGAAGTATTCTCCGTCGATAACGTCATCGTACTGCCAAGGCTTTTTGTAGAGAGCGTAATGAACTATATTCTTTTTACCCTCGCAAAGCTGCGGCATGGGTTCTTTATTCCATCCGTTTGGCAATATATGTATCTTATTCATACAAAGATAATTCAAGTATGCCTGATCGGGATCAAGTAAGTCAAAGTCATATTCGGTTATAAGATTTATAAATTTTTCTTCTATTTGGTTTTGTCTGAATGCGTCGAGATTCATAAGAAGAACTCCTGCATTTACATATTTGTCGGGATCAACGTTCAGCGCCTTTTTTGCATACTGTCTGAACTCTTTGGTGCTCTGAACGAACTGCTCAGGAGCCGCTGCCAGAATGTTATCGCCAAGATCTGTATTGTAAAGCTCGGATATGTCGCCAAGCACTACGAGATCACAGTCGAGATAAAGAACTTTATCATATTCGGGAAAAAGTGAAGCTATAAAAAGTCTGTAGTATGTGACAATAGAAAAATGATATACGTTTTTGAAACGGGATTTGATATTCTCCAGTTCCACGGATATGTCAATAAAATCAATATCAAATGAGGGTTTGGAGTTTAATTTTATTTTTGCAATATTTTCAGGCTTAAGCCCAGTATGTATAACGATAATTCGGTAATTATTAGATTTGTTTGCGTTTGTAATAAGTGATTTTATTGCAACATCAAGATACGGTATATAATTATCATCTGTTGAAAAGAAGATGGGTATTTCTTTTAATTGTAATTTAATGTTGTGATTCAACGTAATTGGCCTCCTTGAAATAGACTGTGTTTTCGCGTGCCACATAATGTGGTTATCAATACTATATTACCACAAAATCAAAATAAAGTCAAGTCTTTTACCCCAAAAAACAACTTATAAGTAAAAAAAGAAAGCTTCAACACCAGAAATCCGCGTTGAAGCTTTCCATATATAGCACACTAAATCGACTTAATATTCTTTGTGTGCTTTTTTATTATTTATTTTCCTGCGCTGCCTTACGCGCCTTCATCATTTCCTTCATTCGAAGCTCTGTGTTGAGTATCTTCTTACGAAGTCTGATGGACTTAGGTGTGACCTCGATAAGCTCGTCGTCGGTTATAAACTCGATAGCTTCCTCAAGGCTGAATATCGTGGGCGGCGTGAGCAAAAGCTTTTCATCTGCGCCTGCGCTACGTATAGCTGTAAGGTGCTTTTCCTTACAGGGATTGACTGCTATATCATCGTTCTTGGGGTTTTCTCCGACTATCATTCCCTCGTATACGGGTGTCTGGGGTCCTACGAAGAGATTTCCTCTTTCCTGGGTGTTATACAGACCGTAACGTGTAGTAACGCCCGCCTCGGACGCAACGAGTGCGCCTGTAAATCTCATAATGATACCGCCGCGATAAGGCTCATAGCCCTCAAAGAGCGTATTAAGCACGCCCTCGCCGTGAGTTGCGGAAAGAAACTCGGAACGATATCCGAAAAGACATCTGGAAGGAATGAGATACTCTATTCTCATACGGCTTCCCATGGGGTTCATCTCAAGAAGGTCGCCCTTTCTCTGTCCGAGCTTTTCTATAACAGCGCCGACGTACTCGGTGGGTACGTCAAGTGTGACCTTTTCCATAGGCTCGCATTTTACGCCGTCAATTTCCTTGATAATTACCTTGGGGTTTGAGCAGGTAAGCTCGTAGCCCTCACGTCTCATATTCTCAATGAGTATGGAAAGATGCATCTCTCCTCTACCCGAAACAATAAACTCGTCGGTAGTATCACCGTCACGTACGCGGAGAGAAACGTCCTTGAGAAGCTCGCGGTAAAGTCTCTCACGAAGCTGACGGGATGTGACGAATTTACCCTCCTTGCCTGCCAAGGGGCTATCGTTTACTGCAAATGTCATCTCAACGGTAGGCTCGCTAACCTTAACGAATTCAAGCGGCTCGGGATTTGCGGTGGAAGTGATTGTGTCACCGATGGATATATCTCCTGCTCCCGAGAAGCATACTATATCGCCCATTTTCGCGTTCTCAACGGGCAAACGTCCAAGGCCGTCTATCTGATAGAGAGAAACTATTTTGCTCTTTACGGGCTTTTCGTTGGGCTTGTGGAAATTGCAGATGGCTACCTCCTGACCAACTTTCAAAGAACCGCGCTCAATACGTCCGATACCTATTCTTCCGACGTACTCGTTGTAGTCGATAGAAGAAACGAGAAGCTGAAGGTCTCCGTCAACGTCTCCCTCGGGTGCGGGGATATATTCGAGTATCTTTTCAAACAAAGGAACAAGATTTTCGCCAGGCACGTCGGGGTCCTCGGATGCCGTTCCTTCTCTGCCCGAGCAATAAAGCATGGGAGAGTCAAGCTGTTCGTCGGATGCGCCAAGATCGATAAGAAGCTCAAGGATTTCGTCCTCAACCTCGCCGAGACGCGCGTCGGGCTTGTCTATTTTATTAAAGCATACGATAACTCTATGGTCAAGCTCAAGAGCGCGCTTAAGCACGAATCTTGTCTGAGGCATAGGTCCTTCTGCCGCGTCAACCAAGTGGATAACGCCGTTTACCATCTTGAGCACGCGCTCAACCTCGCCGCCGAAATCTGCGTGGCCGGGGGTGTCAACGATGTTTATTTTTACATCCTTGTAATGTACTGCTGTGTTTTTTGCAAGAATGGTAATACCTCTCTCTCGTTCAATGTCTCCTGAGTCCATAACGCAGGTGACAGTTTCCTGATTTTCACGGTATATACCGCCCTGCTTTAAGAGTCCGTCAACAAGTGTTGTTTTTCCATGGTCAACGTGCGCTATTATGGCAACGTTTCTTAAATCCTCTCTTACCATACTTACCTCTCATCTAAAAATTTTCCACTCATTATTATATCATAATTTTTTTCAATATTAAATCATAAAAATAACGATTATTTACAAATTTCGCATAAATTCATTGTGCAATTTGACGTAAAAAAGCCTTCTTCGTTTTGAAGAAGGCTTTTGGAATTATTTGAGCATTTCAAGTATTGCTTCAAGAGGTCTGTAGCCGACTGCCTTATCAGCAAGCTTTCCATCCTTAAGCAAAATGAGTGTGGGGATGCTGTGTATGTCGTAGGCGTTTGCGATAGCGCCTGCCTCGTCAACGTCAACCTTGCATACTACAACGTCATCTCTCGTGTTTGCTATCTCCTCAATAAGGGGAGCTATCATTTTGCAGGGGCCGCACCACGTTGCATAAAAATCAATAAGCACGGGCTTTTCGCTATTCAAAGCGACCTGCTCAAAATTATCAACTGTTAACTTTACTATAGCCATATTTAATCTCCTAATTATTTTTGCTTGTAATAGAGCATACAGTGGCAGTATCCCTCAAAATCGGGATCCTTTATCTGCTCCTTGAATTCCTTGCATACACACTTAGTGTCATCAGTCTTCTCACGACGGCAAGGACAGTATCCGCCCGTACGCTCAAGACCCTTGCGTATAGTCTCAACTATTTCCTTATTGGGATTTTCTATTACTTTCATATTTTTTCCCCTTGTTTAAGTCTTATTTCAAAAATCCGTTTATTATTTCTTCCTCGGCTTCTTTTTCACTGAGTCCGAGAGTCATAAGCTTTATAAGCTGCTCTCCTGCAATCTTTCCAATCGCTGCCTCATGAATAAGGGATGCCTCAATATTGTTCGCCTCTATCTCAGGGACAGCCTTAACGGATGCGTTATCCATAATTATTGCGTCGCACTCGGTATGTCCGCTACAGCGCGAGTTGCCCTTGATGTTGGATATAAAGAGCTGCTTGGAGTCATCCTTTGCAACGGAACGGGAAACGACGTGCGTGCCGCATCCGTCTCCGTTAAGCTCTACCTCAAATTCGGTGCGAGCAAATTGCTGACCGTGAGTCATTATCTTTTCGTAAACTACAAGGGTTGAATCCTTTTCGAGCTTCGCAAACGTCTTTCTGTCGGTGGAATCAACGCCCTTTATCTGCGTGGTTTCCATTTCCAGATATGCGCCCTCGGCAAGTTCAATAACCGTGGTGGGATTCATTACGTTTCTGCCGTTTCCGTCTCCTTCGCCGTAGTGCTTTTCAACGTACTTTATCTTGGCGTTCTTGCCAACGTAAAACGAGTGTATTCCGCTATGCTCGCTCATTTCGGTTCCGCAGTTGTGTATTCCACAGCCTGCAACGATAACGACGTCCGCGCCCTCGCCGATATAAAAATCGTTATATACGGTCTCGGTTATTCCCGTTTCGGAAAGAATTACGGGTATATGAACGCTCTCGTTCTTTGTTCCCGCCTTGATATGAATCTCAATTCCGGGCTTGTCCGTCTTTTTCTCGATAACGATATTATCCGAGGAATTTTTGCCTACAAGCTCGCCGTTTAATCTAAGCGAATACGCGCCCTCGGGTACCTTGTGCAGTCCCGCGATATTTTCAAGGAGGTCCTTTTCCATTTTGCTGAGTGTTTTCTGTGCCATCAGTTATCACCTCCTGCGGTATATCTGCATCCTGCGCTGTGGCTCAAAAGCTCGGGGAGAATCTCGGCCTTTGTTCCGTAAGCCGCAATTTTACCACCGGCTATTACAACAACTTTGTCCGCAATATCAAGAATTCTCTCCTGATGAGAAATAATGAGTATATTTCCCTGTGTTCTCTCGTGCATTTTCTCAAACACCTTGATAAGATTGTTAAAGCTCCACAGGTCGATTCCTGCCTCGGGCTCGTCAAACACAGAGAATTTTGTGCCTCTTGCGTTTATCATAGCGATCTCAATTCTCTTGAGCTCGCCGCCAGATAAGGACGCGTTAACCTCACGGTTGATATATTCCTTAGCGCAAAGACCTACCTCGGAAAGATACGCGCACGCCTCAGCTACGGAAATTTTCTTTCCCGCAGCAAGCGAGATAAGGTCCTTTACGGTAATTCCCTTAAATCTTACGGGCTGCTGGAAAGCATAGCTTATACCTGCGCGGGAGCGCTCGGTAATGCTCATATTCGTTATATCAACTCCGTCAAGAATTATCTGTCCGCAATCAGGGGAAATAATTCCCGCTATGAGCTTTGCGAGAGTTGACTTTCCGCTTCCGTTAGGGCCTGTGACCGCAACGAATCTTTCGTTTATAGTCAAGTTTATGTCATCTAAAATACGTGTCTGCTTGCCTGTTGTAGGATCTGTGACCGTATATGTCAGATTTTTGATTTCAAGCATTTATTATAAACCTTTCTTAAATTAAGTTCTCTCATTATTTTAACACAAAACTTTGGTTTATTCAATAGATATTTTGAAAATTTAAGGGCATAAGAGTAGAATTTACACTCTTATGCCCCATTTTTGTCATATACTACTGTTGTCAATATATCTGCAAGCGGCAAGTGCGGCAACCGCGCCGTCTCCGCAAGCTGTTGCAATCTGTCTTATTGCTTTGGTTCGGCAGTCTCCCGCCACGAAAAGTCCCTCGGTTGAAGTGAGACAATTTTCATCGGATACAATATATCCTCTGTCCGAAAGCTCAACTAAATTTGCATACTGATCATTTTCGGGAATCTGACCGATGGCGACAAAAATGCCGTCAACGTCAAGTCTTTCCTTTTCATCGCTATGAACGTTCTTTATTATAATTCCCGCGAATTCATCCTCGGCGTAGATGCTGTCAACTACAGCGCCCGTGATAAATTCAACATTTTCTCTTTTCTTTAACGCAGATACAAGTCTTTCCTCGCCCGTCATAAAGTCAAGATTCTGAACTACGTACACCTTCTGGCATCCATCGGACAGCATCATTGCCTCAACGAGCGCCGAGTTTCCTCCGCCTATGACCGCAACCTGTTTTCCGTTATAAAACGCGCCGTCACAAACTGCGCAGAAGGAGATGCCGTTTCCGATAAATTCTTCTTCTCTGTCAATGCCGAGGTGTCTGTGCTTGGATCCCGTGGCAATTATTACGGATTTAGCAAGATACTGACCGTCGTCACAGGAAACGTAGAAAACGTCGTTATTCTTCTCTATTCCCGTGACCTCTGCCATTTCTATCTCAGCGCCCATAGAGAGAGCTTGCTCCACCATTCTCTCTGCAAGCTCATTTCCGCTTACTTGAGAAAACGCGGGATAGTTTTCAATCTTGGGAGAAAATGTCATCTGTCCGCCAAAGGTAGCCTTTTCAATGACGAGTACGCTTTTTTCTGCTCTGCGAGCGTAGACCGCCGCGGTAAGTCCCGCGGGGCCTGCGCCTACGATTATTACGTCATACATTACGATACCTACCTGACCTAAAGCATCAATTGCCCGAGCAGTCGATAAACTTTCTGATATTGGAGAGATTTACAGCCTTTTCAGTCTCAACGCCGTCAACTGTGACAACGAGCGTGGGAGCCTGCTTGATGCCAAACTTTGCAACAAGAGCCGCATTGTCCTCTGCATATACCTTTTCGTAAGCTATTCCCGCTTTGTCAAGGAATACGCCTGCCATCTTACAGTTGGGGCAAGTCTTTGTGGCAAAAAGGTATATCTTTGTTCCCTCGTCCGTCTCAGGAGCTACTGCCTCGGGAATAGGCATAGCGATAGTTCTTACTCCGCCCGAGCCGATATTTATCTCGGGATGAAGCTGTGTGGATCTTTCAATGTTATAAGTGCGTCTTTCCTTGAACTCCTGGGACTTACCGTCGTTCCAAGCCTGAACGGGTCTGTAATAACCTGTGATACGGCTATAAACCTCGGTAGTCTTTCCGCAATGAGGACATGTGTATTCTTCACCTGCAATATAACCGTGGTCGGTACAAACGCTGTACGTGGGCGAGAGAGTATAGTAAGGAAGTTTATAGTTCTCTGCGATCTTGCGAACGAGAGTTGCGGCTGCCTTCCAGTCGGGAAGCTTTTCACCGAGGAATGCGTGGAATACCGTACCCGAGGTGTAGAGTGTCTGGAGCTCGTCCTGAATCTCAAGAGCAGCAAAGATATCCTCTGTAAAGCTTACGGGAAGGTGCGAGGAGTTTGTATAATAGGGGCTGTTGCCCTTTTCTGTTGCTGTGATTATATCGGGATACTTCTTGAGGTCGTGCTTTGCAAAGCGGAAGGATGTGGACTCGGCAGGAGTAGCCTCGAGGTTATAGAGATCGCCGTATGCTTCCTGATAATCGGAAAGTCTGTCTCTCATGTGGTTGAGAACTTTCTGGGAGAATTCCTGAGTTTCCTTCTGTGTCATGTCTGCGCGGAGCCACTTAGCGTTAAGTCCCACCTCGTTCATGCCAACGAGACCGATGGTTGAGAAGTGGTTGTTGAATGTGCCAAGGTATCTCTTTGTATAAGGATAGAGGCCTTCGTTAAGAAGCTTTGTGATAACGGTTCTCTTCATCTTGAGCGAGCGAGCAGAAATGTCCATAAGCTTGTCAAGTCTCTTGAAGAATTCCTCTTCTGTCTCGGAGAGATATGCTATTCTGGGCATGTTGATGGTTACAACGCCCACAGAACCTGTGGATTCACCCGAGCCAAAGTATCCGCCCGACTTCTTACGAAGCTCACGGAGGTCAAGACGGAGACGGCAGCACATGGAGCGAACGTCCGAGGGCTCCATATCCGAGTTGATGTAGTTTGAGAAATAAGGTGTTCCGTACTTTGCGGTCATCTCAAAGAGAAGCTTGTTGTTCTCTGTCTCGGACCAGTCAAAGTCACGTGTGATGGAGTACGTGGGGATAGGATACTGGAAGCCACGGCCGTTAGCGTCGCCCTCGATCATGATTTCGATGAACGCCTTGTTTACCATATCCATTTCAGCCTTACAATCTTTGTACTTGAAGTCCATTTCCTTGCCGCCAACGATACAGTTGAGTTCAGCGAGGTCATTAGGAACTGTCCAGTCAAGCGTGATGTTCGTAAAGGGAGACTGTGTACCCCAACGAGAAGGTGTGTTTACACCGTAAATAAAGGACTGGATGCACTGCTTAACTTCTTTATATGAAAGATTATCTACCTTTACGAAAGGAGCGAGATATGTATCAAAGGAGGAGAATGCCTGTGCGCCTGCCCACTCGTTCTGCATGATACCGAGGAAGTTTACCATCTGGTTGCAGAGAGTTGCGAGGTGCTTTGCGGGGGCGGATGTGATCTTACCTACAACACCGCCGAGTCCCTCCTGAATGAGCTGCTTGAGAGACCAACCTGCGCAGTAGCCCGTAAGCATAGAGAGGTCGTGAATGTGGATGTCCGCATTTCTGTGCGCGTTTGCTATCTCGTCGTCGTAGATCTCGGAGAGCCAATAGTTAGCTGTAACTGCGCCCGAGTTTGAGAGGATAAGTCCGCCTACCGAGTACGTGACGGTAGAGTTTTCCTTAACTCTCCAGTCAAGAACCTTAAGGTAGCCGTTTACTATCTCCTTATAGTCAACTGCCGTGGATTTGAGATTTCTGAGCTTCTCTCTCTGACGGCGGTAAAGAATATATGCCTTTGCAACGTCAGCGTAGCCTGCCTGAACCAGCACGGACTCAACGCTGTCCTGAATATCTTCTACTGTGATAAGCGAGTCCTTGATCTTGGGTTCAAAGTCCGCAGTGACCTTGAGTGCCAAAAAATCAATAGTATCCTGATTGAACTGCTTTTCCTGTGCCTCGAATGCGAGCTTTATAGCATCCGAAATTTTTGAGATTGTAAAGTCTACAACCTTTCCGTCTCTTTTTTGTACCTGATACATAGTCTCTCCTTCTTTCTGCTGATGGGTTTTATAATAAATTTTCTTTACAATATAAGACATTTTTCGCCAAAATTTGCCTGAAATGTCAGAAATACGGCGCAAAGTACCCCTAAGCGCCGTATTTTGATTATACTATATGTTGTGTCAACTGTCAACCACCAAACACAAGATATTGTGTTTTTATTAAAATTTGGCAGTTTTAATAGTTTTACATACCCCTTAATTGTGCATTTGGAACTAAAGACTTTAATACGTTAAGAAATTCATGCATTTTTTGGTCTGAATATGCGTCAAGTCCCCTACCGATTACATCACCTGAATCAATAAATTTCTGGAGAAAAAATCTCTCGTCCCCCGCAAGCCACTCGCCTATAAGTTGGAAATCGTCTGTTTCGTGAAGAGGGTCAACAACAGTCGTGCGGAATTCGAAATCTACCGCTCCCGACATAAGAAAGCTCGCGCTTTCCTCTATTTTTGAAATATCATATTCTTCGCATACGCCTGACGTGAGTGCATATTTTTCCCGACTGTTTTTTATATCCATAGCGACGTAATCAATAAGTCCTTCGTCAACAAGGTGCTTGAGAATATCGGGGCGAGTGCCGTTTGTGTCAAGCTTTACCGCAAAGCCCAGTTCTTTTATACTTCTAGCAAAATCCTCAAGTCCGGGCATTAGCGTAGGCTCTCCGCCGCTGATACAAACGCCCTCTATTATTCCCTGTCGCTTTTTCAAAAATTCAAGTACGTATTCCGCAGAATATCCCTCGCACTCGCCCGTGTGGGTGACGAGAGACGCGTTATGACAAAACGGGCAACGGAAATTACAGCCCTCTGTAAATATTGTGCAGGCTACCTTGCCCGGGAAGTCGAGCAACGTCAGCTTTTGCAGTCCTGCAATCTTAAATGCTTTCATAAATTTATCCTTATTATATGTAGTTTCTCTGCACTGCGACGACTCTGCCGAGTATCAGCACCTCGTCAACTATTATAGGTTGCATCTCAGCGTTTTCGGGTTGCAATCTGTAATGTCCGTTTTCACGGAAAAATCTCTTAACGGTAGCCTCGTTTTCTATAAGCGCGACAACTATCTCTCCGCTCTCCGCATAGCAGGTCTGCTCTGCGATAATAATATCTCCGTCAAGAATTCCTACCTCAATCATAGACTCACCCTTCACGCGTAAGGCAAACAGATTATCTGTTGCAGAATTTCCGACGTATCCCACATATCCCTCGCGATTTTCCTCGGCAAGTATAGGCTCGCCCGCCGTAATAACTCCGAGAAGCGGCACGGCAGTTATCTTGGGAGTATTATCAACAAGCTTTAATGCGCGGCTCTTTCCGTCGTCCTTGCTTATATATCCGAGCAAGTCAAGGCGGTTGAGATACATATGCACGGTGGACGTGCTCTTGTATCCAAGATCACGGCATATATCGCGAACAGAAGGTGCATAGCCGTTATCGCGCAGAGATTTAGCTATATAATCGTATATTTTTTGTTCCTTTGGCTTTAACTTTTCCATTGATGTGCTCCTGTTTTGGTCATTATAGAACTATTGTACCATATTTTTTTTGTTTTGTCTTTATATATCTGAAATTCATTTGTAAACTTTTATTGGTATATTAAATGTTGAAAATATTAACAAAATGAAACTTTTAGAATTTCCCTTGCAAAAAGTAAAAAGATATAGTAGAATATATAATAGCGAAGAATGAAATTTTTCGCGTATAAATCGGAAAAAATTGAAAAATATAAAGGAGAAAAAGACTATGACACCTACAAACAACAAGTTTGTTCTTGATTGGATCAAAGAGATGGCTGATATGACCTGCCCTGATAAGATCGTCTGGATCGACGGCACAAACGAACAGGCAGAGGCTCTTCGCGCTGAGGCTTGCTCCACAGGCGAAATAATCAAGCTCAATCAGGACCTTCTTCCCAACTGCTACCTTCACAGAACGGCTGTAAACGACGTTGCTCGTGTTGAAGGCAGAACATTTATCTGTACCTTCAAGAAGGAAGACGCAGGTAATATCAACAACTGGATGGATCCTCAGGAGTGCTACGCAAAGCTTTCCAAGCTTTATGCAGGCTCTATGAAGGGTAGAACAATGTACGTTATTCCCTATTCTATGAGTATCGTTGGCTCTCCCTTTGCAAAGTACGGTATCGAGCTTACAGACTCCATCTACGTCGTTCTTAACATGCTTATTATGACACGCGTTGGCAACAACGTGCTTGAAGCTCTCGGCGACAGCAGCGACTTCATCAAGGGTCTCCACGCAAGAGCTGATATTGACGAGGAAAACCGCTATATCTGCCACTTCCCTGAGGATAATGCGATCTGGTCTGTTAACTCCGGCTACGGCGGAAACGTTCTTCTCGGTAAGAAGTGCTTTGCTCTCCGTATCGCATCCTACCTCGGACGCAAGGAAGGCTGGATGGCTGAGCATATGCTCATTCTCGGCGTTGAATATCCCGACGGTGAGACGAAGTACGTTTGCGCTGCATTCCCCTCCGCTTGCGGTAAGACAAACCTCGCTATGCTTATTCCCCCCGAGTTCTACTCCAAGCAGGGTTATAAGGTATGGTGCGTAGGTGACGATATCGCATGGCTCCGCGTCGGTGAGGACGGAAGACTCTGGGCGGTTAACCCCGAAAACGGATTCTTCGGCGTTGCTCCCGGTACAAACGAGAAGTCCAACCCCAATGCGCTCCACACATGTCTTAAGGACACTATCTTTACAAACGTAGTTCATAATCTTGATAACAACACCGTTTGGTGGGAAGGTCTTGATAAGAATCCTCCCGCAAACGCTATCGACTGGAAGGGCAACGTTTGGGATTACAGAAAGTTTGATAAGAAGGATAAGTCCACGTGTGGCGCTCATCCTAACTCCCGTTTCACTGCTCTTGCAAAGAACTGCCCCTGCATCTCCTCTGAGTTCAACAGTCCCGCAGGTGTTCCTATCTCCGCTATCGTATTCGGCGGACGCAGAGCAAAGACTGCTCCCCTTGTATATCAGTCCACTTCTTGGCAGAACGGCGCGTTCGTTGGTTCTATCATGGCTCCTGAGACAACTGCAGCTGCAGCAGGTGCTGTCGGTGTAGTTCGTCGTGACCCCATGGCGATGAGACCCTTCGTTGGTTACGATATGGGTGACTACTGGGCACACTGGCTCAAGATGGGTACACTTACCCCCCACGCTCCCAAGATCTTCCACGTTAACTGGTTCCGTACCGACGCTGAAGGCAACTTCATCTGGCCCGGATTCGGTGACAACATGAGAGTTCTTATGTGGATCCTCGATCGTTGCGAGGGCAAGGTTGACGCTGATATCACTCCTATCGGATATATTCCTAAGGCTGAGGACATCTGCATCGAAGGACTTGAGGACGTAAGCCTTGAAACAATCAAGGAGCTTCTCACGGTTGATAAGGCTTCCTGGCTTGAGGATATTGAGAACATCAAGACCTTCTACGCACAGGTTGGCGACCGTGTTCCCCAGACTATGTACGATGAGCTTGCAGCTCTCGAGGCAAGACTTAAGGCATAATATAGCTTAAAAAATAGAATGCGGGGGAAGGAAAATTTCTTAAAAGAAGTTTTCCTTCCCCCGCACCCATTTACTTTCAAGAACTTCCCTATAAATTATTTCTAAAAATTTGTCATAATATAAGAATACCCCACCGCAAAAATGCGGTGGGGTTATTTTTATCTTTTACTTGCAAAAAAGTCTGAAAGAATGCTCTGACATTCATCATTCATTACACCCGATACGAGTTCGGGCTTATGATTGAATGGGTAATTATTGAGGTTTATCACGCTTCCACACGCGCCTGCCTTTGCGTCCTTTGCGCCGAAAACAACTCTTTTTATGCGGGAGTTGATTATTGCGCCCATACACATAGGACAAGGCTCGAGCGTGACGTAAAGTTCGCAGTTATCAAGTCGCCACGTACCGAGCTTTTCACACGCCTCGCGTATAGCTAAGGTCTCGGCGTGACCCGTTGCATCGCCTGTCTCTTCTCTGTTGTTTCTGCCTGTTGCGATAATTTCTCCATTTTTTACAATCACCGCGCCAACAGGTACCTCATTTTTGTTATAAGCCTTGCGAGCCTCGGCAAAGGCTTGCTCCATATAATTTATATCCATCATAAGAATAACATCATTACAGCCGTTCCGATCATACTAACTACCGAAAGAGCGATATATATGATCATTGTTGGCCTGAAAAATCCTTTTATCGCTGTACCTTTTGTAAGCTCCTTTTCAGTATCAAACAACCATTCGGGGTCGTTGAGGTTCTTTTTGCCGTGACGGAAATAATAGTATATCACAGCCGCCGCGCCAATAAGAACTATCACAAGCTCCATCGCTGCTATTATAAAGTTTGCTCTTGCCTCGTGCTGAGTGTACATAACCGCATTCATTATTACCTGAGTGAAGTTATTTACAAAGTGAACTACTATCGCTCCCCATATAGATCCCGACTCAACTACGATATATCCGAGAACAAGTCCGAGAATAAACGTGTAGAATATCTGTGCAATATTCTGATGCATAAGAGCGAAAAGAAGTGCAGAAATAAATATCGCCTTTGCTCTGCCAAACCGATGGAGTCTGTCAAGTATAAGACCTCTGAATAAGAACTCCTCACAAAATGCGGGAATTATCGCAATCTTTATTGTATCAAGCACAAAATGATATGCGTGGTAGCCGTTTGGATACTCCACAAGCATAAGCGAGGACATATCTATTCCAAATATTGCGACTATTATTGCGTTTATATACGATGCTACGTAATTTATCGCAAGAGCGCCAAGCAGAATCAGCGGAAAATGACGAGAAAATTTGAATTTACACGGCATTTCGCTAAATCTGTATTCCTTATCAAACTTCTTATAGTAAAGCATTGGAATAAAGAACATACAGAAATACAGCGCACTGTATACAAGCTCGTACGCTACCTCGTAAGCTATTGAGTCAGTGAAAATCTCACCTATAGCCTGAAGTATTCCAAGCACAAGTGAAACTATACTGGATGCTCCAAAGAATATGAGCATAATTATTCCTATTTTCGAGTTTTGTTTCTTGTATTCTATGTTGTTTCGATACATATTTATCTCCTATATGGAACTACTACGATACTACTATACCAAAAAACAGGAAAAAATTCAATAGCTTATATAAAATTTATACTCTTGCGTTGTATTCTTCGACACCAAGTATGGTTTCACCGTCTATCTGGAGAGATCTGGGGGAGTCAAACCTAACCGTTATATCTTTACCTGTGTGTACTGTCACGTGCTTTACGCTCTTTATGTGCTCACCCTTAAATATTGAGGGGAAAATCATAAGAGTTTTGATAGCGCTGGAGCCGTGGAATATCATAACAGAAAGCTTTCTGTCCTCTGCCTCTCTGTCCTGATCAGGAGTGGGTATCATACCGCCTCCGTAGCGACGTCCGTGCATAGTGGGAGCTATCCATACCTTTTTGTAATCGTATTCCTTGCCGTCAACTATAACCTTTGCGTTAGTAGGCTTATAGTGGAAAAGCAAACCCTTTATTGCTATACCGGTATAATCTACCTTCTTTCCCTCTGCATGAAGCTTATCGCCCATCTCGCAGCAGTAGCCGTCAATACCGAAGCCTACACCGTTGATAAACTTATATTCTTTGCCGTTTACAGTAGCTGTTGGAAGATTCTTGATATACTTGTTGATAAGAACGGGCTTTTCGTCGGAGTCGCTCTTTACGTCCGCATAAAAGTCGTTGCCCGTGCCTGCGGGATAGTAATAAACGGGGTTGTTGATCTCTATTCCGTTTGTATCGTTGATAAATCTGTTGAGAGTGCCGTCGCCGCCGCAGATAACTATCTCGTCGTCAGTGGAAAGTCCTGCAAAAAGCTCCTGATAGCTCTCTATCTCGGTCATATTAACGAGCTTATGATCCTCGCTTATTCCTTCGATATAGGTTTTTGCATGATTTTCGCAATCTCCGTTACATGAAAAGGGGTTAAACAGTACGTATTTCATATTGCCGTCTCCGTTTCGTTCAAATTGTCTTTTGATTTGACTACATTCGTCAAACATTTATATAATTTTACATAATTATTATTAACTCAATATTAACTTTCGAAAAAAATGGCATCTTCGGATGAAGATGCCATTTGATTTTTTAAATTACTTTTTTCCGCCTGCAAGCTTCTCG
>JAZRCL010000019.1:0-10073 GCA_045659745.1 Eubacteriales bacterium | reverse complement strand
TCCCTCCCCACAGCTTGTCATAAATATATACTAATATATGACGTGGGGATTTTTTCTATTACACAAAAAAGGCTCGCCCCAACTTGATTAGGACGAGTCTTTATGTTTTTATATTCTATCTTCAAGCGAAATATAATCCTTTGATTTTGAAATACATTTATACGCGGGGCGTATTATCTTACTTGACGTACAATATTCCTCCATTCTGTGAGCGCACCATCCCGCAACTCTCGCCACGGCAAACAGAGGCGTATACATCTCGGTAGGTATTCCGAGCATGCGGTAAACAAGACCAGAATAAAGATCCACATTTGCGCACATATTCTTGTCCGTTCCCTTGTATGTATTGAACAGGTCGGGTGTGATCCGCTCTATCCTCTCAAGTAGCTCAAAGTCATCTCCAAATCCCTTTTCGTAGGCAAGCTTGCGCGCCGCCTGCTTGAGCATTACTGCTCTGGGGTCGGACTTTGTATAGATCGCGTGACCCATACCGTAGATAAGTCCCGAGCCGTCGCCCGCTTCCTTGCGCAATATCTTGAGAAGGAAGTCCGAGACCTCTCCGTCGTCCTTGGTATTAACTACGTTTGCCTTTATGCAGTCGAACATTTCCTGAACCTTGATATTAGCTCCGCCGTGACGGGGACCCTTCAAGGCGCCTATAGCCGCCGAGATCGCGGAATATGTGTCCGTTCCCGAGCTTGACAGTGTACGGCAGGTAAAGGTCGAGCAGTTTCCTCCTCCGTGCTCCGCGTGTATAACCAGCGCCAGGTCAAGAAGCTTTGCCTCGTCGTCGGTATATTTTGAGTCGGGGCGAAGCACTCTCAAAAAGTTCTCCGCCGTGGAAAGCTCCTCAAGAGGGTTATGAATGTTTAAGCTCTTGTCCATAAACGCACTCTGATATACCGCATAGGACTGCGCCGCGATAACCGGCAGACGCGCGACTATCTCCATGCTCTGATGAAGCATATTTTCAAGACTTGTATCGTCAGGATTATCGTCGTAAGAATAAAGAGAAAGCACCGACGTTGCCATCTTGTTCATTATAGAGCGCGAGGGCGCTTTCATAATTATATCCTCGGTAAATCGAGGGGGCAGACGGCGGTAGGATGCAAGCAGCTCGTTGAAATGATCAAGCTCCTCCTTCGTGGGCAGATAGCCGAAAAACAAAAGATACGCGCACTCCTCAAATCCGAATCGATCCTCTCGGGAAAAATTCTGCACAAGCTGACTCATCTTATAGCCGCGGTACTCCAATGATCCGTCATCCGGCATCTTCTCGCCCTCGTTGATTACGTATCCGTGAACGTTTCCAACCTTGGTGACACCCGCGCGAACACCCGAGCCGTCAATCTCACGCAGACCTCGTTTGATATGATACTTATCAAATGCCTCACGGGGTATGACGTACGCATTCTTCGCGTCTGTCAGCATCTCCTGAAATATATTTTCTATTGCTTCGTCATGATCGTTTGAATATTTTTTTGAATTAAGCTGCATTTTTTCACACCTTCAAAACCAAAACATTAGGATAATTATACCACTTGTTTTATTTTTTCGCAATTAACAAATTGTAAACTTTCAATATGATGGTCGAACCGCGGTGAATCCCCTCGCATTTTGCAAGAATTAAATTTAGTTATTGCAATTTTGTCAAAAAGCGCGGGCGGTGTAGCTATACACCGCCCACAAAAAATCAATCCTCGTCTCCAATTCCCCAATACTTTCTGTCAAGGCTGCGGAACTGTATCGCCTCCGCGATATGCTCGGCGCGTATCAGCTCACTCTCGGCAAGGTCCGCAATAGTTCTCGCAACTCGCATTATGCGGTCGTATCCGCGCGCTGACAGTCCCATAGTATCGTATGCCGCCTTGAGCAATGCCATAGCGTCATCATCCGCCTGACAGTATTTACGTATGCCCGACGCGTCAAGTCTGGCATTGCAGATAACTCCGTCACCCTTCATTCTCTCGCGGGCAAATTCTCTTGCTTTTGTGACTCGCTCGCGCACTACCTCGCTTTTCTCGGAGGTAGTATGTCTATCGGAGATTTCGTCGTACGTCAAGGACGGGAGCTCTATCTGAATGTCAATTCTGTCAAGCATAGGGCCGCTTATTCGTGAAATATATCTCTTGACGTCACCGGGCTTGCAGGTACATTTGCGAGTGGGATGTCCGAAATATCCGCATCTGCAGGGGTTCATCGCGCCGACAAGCATAAATGAGCAAGGAAACGTCACTCGTCCGCTGGCTCTGGTTATGGTCACCTTGCCGTCCTCGAGCGGCTGACGAAGCGCATCCGTCACCTGCTTGGGAAATTCGGGAAGCTCGTCCAAAAACAGCACGCCGTTATTGGCAAGCGACACCTCTCCGGGCGTGGGATTCACGCCTCCGCCCACAAGACTTACCGCGCTCATAGTATGATGCGGTGAACGGAAAGGGCGTGTAGACACAAGGGATACTCCGTCAGGCAGAGTTCCCGCAACGGAATGTACCTTTGTCGTCTCAATAGCCTCTCCAAACGTGAGTGGAGGAAGAATGGTCGAAAGCCTTTTGGCAAGCATAGACTTACCCGTACCGGGAGGGCCTATAAGAAGTATGTTATGACCGCCGGTTGCGGCAATCTCCATAGCTCTTTTTGCCTGCGCCTGACCCTTAACGTCAGAAAAATCTATACCGTACTCTCTTGATGAGCTCAAAAATTCATTTCTGTTGTATTTTACAGGCTCGAGGGGCTCCGTGCCGTTGAGATGAGACACAAGCTGACGCATATTATCCACTGCGTACACAGAAATTCCCTCAACTGCCGCCGCTTCAAACGCATTATCTCTGGGCGCGTAAAATTCCTTAAATCCTGCATCTCTCGCCGCAACGCACATTGAAAGCACCCCACGAACACTTCGCAAAGCTCCCGAAAGCGAAAGCTCGCCCACAAAGCAAGCCCCCGATACGTCTATATCCGAGCGCACTATTCCCGCACATTTCATAATTCCGAGAAGTATGGCTACGTCATACGCAGAGCCTTCCTTTTTTCTGTCCGCAGGTGCGAGATTGAGCATAAACGACATCTCAGGAAATCTGTACCCACTATTGATGCACGCCGTCCTCACTCTCTCCTTTGCCTCCTTGACCGCCATATCGGGCAAGCCGACAAGCTCAAAGTTTGGAAGTCTGGGCTGACCGTCCGCCTCTACTGTCACTATGTATCCGTCTATACCGAATATTCCCGCGCTGTAAATACAAGATAACATAACTTTCCTCTCTTGTCCTATAAATTGACTTTATTATATCACAGATAGCCAAAAATTACAATAATATGTTCTCCTCTTTTTAATTTTTTACAAACATTTCCCTTAATTGATAAGCAATCTATTGACAAATCCCGTTTTTTGTTGTATAATTTTTTTAGATGATGAGTACTATGCCCTTTTATATGCAGGGCGTCTCCATTCACGAAAATCTTGTGGAGGATACCAATAATGAAAAAGCTTTTAGCCGCGCTCCTTTCTCTCCTTCTTATATGCTCTGTTTGCTCGCTTGTGGCTTGCAGCAAAGAGGACGAGGACATCGAGGGCGCAATCACCAACTACGCTGAAACAACTACATATGACATAAAGGACACATACGGCAAGGTCCTCGGAACTCTTTCTTACAAGGCTAAAGGAACTGACTATGCAATAATTACAGGATATACTCCGCGTGTATCAGGTCTTCATTCCATAACCATTCCCGAGATCCTTCCCGGAAGTGAGCGTACTGTAGTTGAGATAGGTGATGAAGCGTTCAGCGCTTGTACAACTCTGGTATCCGTCACACTTCCCGATACCGTTGAGGCAATCGGTGACTGGGCATTCTCGCTTTGCTCCTCTATGTATCAGATAAAGCTCCCCGCAAACGTAGAGACCATCGGCAAGGGCGCGTTCGTTGGATGTGAAGCTCTTACAATAGTAAATTTTGCACCCCAAAAGGCTCTTCTTACAGAAATCGGCGACTATGCGTTTAACGGCTGCTCGGCTCTTACAACCATCACTCTTCCCGAGGGACTTATATCTCTTGGCGAGGGCGTATTCTTTGAGTGCTCAGCTCTCAAGACCGTGACACTTCCCGAAACCCTCACAACCGTCGGCAGAACAGCATTTGCAGCTTGCGACGCTCTTGAAACTCTTAACCTTGGCTCAAACATTGAAAGTGTTGGCGAATACGCATTTGGTACACTTGCAACTGACAAGCCCGAGGTGCTTGTTTACGAGGCAGGCTCAACCACAGACAAGACCATCAACAAGACGGTTGAATAAACTTCAAAAATACAACTAAAAATTATCCCTGACGCCAACGCGTCAGGGATTTTTTATATTTCTTTTTCCGCAAATCTCATCTCAACTACCGAAACTATTGTCATTTCTGCCGTGAGAATAGAGTCGCAATTGAGCGTGCATCCAGCCGCACGAGAATGTCCACCGCCGCCGTATCTTGCGCATACCTCGGATACGTCAAAGTCACTTGACGAGCGCATAGAAACTCTGAATTTGTTTTCCTGCCCGAACTGCTTTATAACCGCCGCGACCTCAACGCCCTTTACCGAGCGGGCGACATCAATGAGTGTCTCAAGATTTTCGTCCGTCGCGCCATACTGCTCCTTAAGACTATACGGGAAGGTTATCACGGCAATTCTGCCGCCTGCATAAAAATTCATTCTCTCAAAGCCAGCGTGCTCGACCTGCATCTGCTTGAGCGTCTTAATACCGAACAGACGGTGATTGATATCAGATGTGTCAATTCCCTGCGCAATAATATCCGCCGCTATTTTGTGCGCCGCAGGAGTCGTGTTATTATATCTGAAGCAACCCGTATCCGCGCTTATAGCCGCATACAAAAGAGCCTTTACTCTGACTGAAAGCTCGCAGATGTTGCATTTTCTCGCCACGTTTTCAAGCAATCCGTACAAAACCTCGCCGCAAGCTGACATCTCAGACGAGACGTAATGGTCTGCATAATACGTACCCTTGCCGTGATGATCTATCATTAGGTCTATTTTGTCCTTATATGTGTCATAAAGACTGCCGAGCTGGGACGGAGACGCCGTATCAACCGACACTATTGTGTCGGGAATATACCCATCGGGAATATTCTCCGGCAGAACGCTCTCCTGCGCATCATATGACAGAAACTGCAATCTCTCGGGGATCTCATTGGCGCAAATACACCACGCCTCTCTGCCCGTCTCGCATATAAGCGAGCGGAGAGCAAACGCAGAGCCTACCGAGTCACCGTCGGGATGTACGTGAAAAAGTATAAGATATCTTTGTCCGTCACATAAAATATCCGTCGCCTGCTCCACTGTCACCGCTCTGTATATCGGTGTATCAGTCATCGCACTCGTCCTCAAATTCCTCTGTATTTCTCTTTGACTTCTTGATATCGACGGGAATAGCATCAATATCCTCTGTGACGGTTATTCCCTCAAGTATCTTGGATATTTTTGCGCCGTACTCGATAGAACTGTCCTCAATAAAGGTAAGCTCGGGAGTTATACGAAGATTCATGCTTCTCGCGATCTGACCGCGGATAAAGCCCGAAGCCGCGCGAAGTCCTTGCTTTACCTCTTTTTTATCTCCGTTAAGTGCGGAATAGTATATTTTTGCAAACTTCAAATCAGGCGTAACGTCAGCACCCGTAATGCTGATAAACGCACCCGAAACACGGGGGTCCTTGACGTTTCGTATCGCAACTGCGACCTCTTTTTGCATCTCGTCGTTTATTCTTCCGCGTCTGTATTTAGGCATATTTTGTCCTTTCTGAATTGTGTCAATTCACATGTTTAGTATATTATTTGAATTAAAAAATCATTCCTGCTTTAGCTTTGTGGGGTTTTTCACACCTGTGAGTCCTATGTCGAGGAAAAACGGGCATATATCAAGCAAAACTCCGTCTGTAAGGTTCAAGTTAACCTCCAGATCTCTTTGATGCGCGATATGCAGAATATAGTCCGTGACCCTGATTGTGTCAACAGAACTCAAATCTCCGTTTATGCAAAGACTTATGCTATCATGTCCTTGGCGCAACACAAGAATTCTGCCGTCAGAGATGATTTTTGCCAAAAAAGCCATAAGCAATACAGTTGTGGCATATATAGAATTGGCGTATATCATTCCACGCGACGCAAAGCTGCCGCAGTCCATAGGCTCGCCCAAAAGCTCTATTCCGCATCCTATGCAGTCACATACAAGAGTTGCTGTGCGCTCAACGTCACCCGCTAAAGCACATTCTTTGTCGCCAAACACCGACAGCATACGCTCAATTCTTGACATGTCAAGATATGCCTGAGCGCTGTCTTTTTGATCTGCTATATCCGCCATAGCCTTGGCTTTGGGCGATATTATCGCGCGACAAAATCCACCGTTGTTATAGGCATTGCAGACCGCCGCTGCGGGATTTTCAGGCTGAACAATACAGCAAATTCCCGTAGAGTATAGCATTTTGCGATTGAATACAAGCACGCCGCTATCCGAGGTTATAATTATAGGGTTATCTCCGCCTAAAAACAGATTGCGGATCAAAAATCCCCTTTCCTCGCTATGAACCCCAAGCAGGTCAAGCGCATTATCTCCAAGATTAAGTTGTCCCCTTCTTGAACGGTAGGCAATTACCTCGCAAAAGCTCTCCGCCGCCGTTGTTATAAAATAAAGATTTTCATTAAATATTTTCATGCTTATATTATAAATTATTTTTTCCTCTTTGTCAAGTTTTCAAAATATACAAATACCCAAAACCCCCATAGATAATTACATTTTACTATGGACAAAATGCAAATTTTAGTGTATTATATATTTAGTAAGAAAAAAGGAGGGCGGATATGAGCATTACACTTTCAATCAACTCAATCTCCGACAAAAAAATAAAACCCCTGCACGGCGTGTGCAACGCCCCTCTTTTGTGGTCGGATTGCTCTATGTTCCACTATCTGACCGAGGCGGGAATTCCGTTCTCGCGTCTGCACGACACGGGCGGCGAGTTCGGCGGCGGTATTTTCGTGGATATTGACAACATTTTCCCAAATTTCGACGCAGACGAAGCCAACCCCGCGTCCTACGACTTTGCCTTTACCGATCACCTTATAAAAAATCTGATCGCGGCAGGCGCGCGCCCTATTTACAGACTCGGCTGCAGCATTGAAAATCAGCAAAAGGTCATAAAGCCGCGCCGCATATTCCCTCCCCGCAACTACTATAAATGGGCGAGAATCTGCGAGCATATTATCCGTCACTACAACTGCGGTTGGGCTGACGGCTTTGAGTTTAATATTGAATATTGGGAGATCTGGAACGAGCCCGACAATCAGCCCAATCCCGAGGACAGCCCTATGTGGCTTGGCACAAAAGAGGAATTTTTCTCTCTTTATGAGGTTGCGGCAAATCACCTAAAGTCTTGTTTCCCCAACATAAAGATCGGCGGCTACGGCTCCTGCGGTTTTTACAGTATTCTGAACACGTCCGCCGCTCAGGCAAACTCCTCCCCCCGCACAGACTATTTTATCGAATTTTTCGAGGGCTTTCTCAAATACATCTCCAGCCCCGAGCATAAGTCGCCGCTTGATTTCTTCTCGTGGCACTCCTATGCGGGCGCGGAGGAAAATGCAGTCTTTGCAGCCCACGCCAGAGCCCGTCTTGACGCATACGGCTTCACCCACACCGAGAGTGTTATCGACGAGTGGAACCCCGACATTTCGGTGCGCGGAACACTTATGGATTCGTCCAACCTCGGCAAAATGCTTGTCGCTATGCAGCACTCCCCCGTGGATATTATGGCGTATTACGACGGCCAATGGATCACCCCTTACGGCGGTCTCTTTGATCCTATGACACTCAAGCCCTTCAAGGCGTTCTACACCTTCAAGGCGTATAACATTCTCTACCGCCTCGGCTCGCAAATTACCCTTGACGGCGCGGACGAGCTTGGACGCTTAACTCCCGGCCTTTACGCGCTCGGAGCAACAGACGGCGAAAAAACCGCCGTGCTGCTTGTAAACACGGGTGAGGCGCAATCCGTCACCTGTCAGCTTGACGGCAAGTGGAGCGTATCTCTCGTGGACGACGCGCACAGTCTCGACAACCCCGCGCAAATCCTGCGCGGCGAGAGCTTCACACTCGGCGCAAACGTGGTGGCGTTGTTTGAAAATATCTAATACTACAAAAAATTACGGAGAGTTGGTTTTATCCCAACTCTCCATTTTTTAATTCAAGGAATTCAGATACACGTCCAAAAGCGCAAGCGCGGTCTTTTGCTGCTCGGGGGTGCACAAATTCAATTTTTCAACTATCTGCTCGACCATAGGATGTTCCTCGCCCTGCTCTGTCAGAATACTGTCAGGCGTGACGTGCAAAACGGTACATATGCGGAGGAGGGTCTCAATTCTCATATTGACAGTACCGCGCTCAATGTCGGCATACGTGCGATCGGCAAGCCCTGCCGCCTCGGCAACCTCCGCTTGCGTCATTCCAAGTCTTTTGCGGCTCGCATATAGCTTGTTGCCAATGTCTCTGAAATCAAAAATAAGCATTTTTCTTCCTCCAATTCCCTTTATATAGGAATTATACCTCAAAAAAGCCTTGACAAATAGGAGCTATTGGTGTATAATTTTTGTGTGGTATGGTTCCTGTTTGTTGGAATTATAGGAATTATGGCTCAATTTTATCATTGCGGAGGAAAATATCATGAGCAAATTGTATCTCTATAACACAGGCTCCCATGTTTTACACATTGCCGACGCCTGTCATTACGCCAAAGGTCCTGACCTAATAGGATATGATTCCGAAGACGAGGCGCTACAACAGCACGGGCGGGAACTGGGTATGTGTAAGAATTGCATGAAAAAAAGAGATGAAATATTGCGCGATTTCTTTAAGAACGCTAATATTAAATTATCACAAAAATAATCTATAGAAAGGAATGTTATTATGGAAGATACAACTATTCTTGCGATAATTTTTACTATAGTTCTCTTTGCAGTTATAGGTTTTTTTAAGTATCGCAAAGCAAAAAAAGACAATGACACAGCAGAAGCCGCCAATAAATTATTTACAAGAGACTACAACGACTGCATGACATTGAACGTGCGCTCTCCGCAAATTAAATCATTTGTTAAAATTGTACCAGTTAAAGAAATATCCGTAGCTCACGAATCCGAAAAATTACATTACGGTTCCGTCACCACTGGAAGTGCAACTGTTGGCGGAACTTATACAACCGGTGGCTATGACTATGTAAAGGATGTAAAGAAAACTGGAAAATATAAACTGGAAACATGGCGCGGGGGCAGCATTGATACAATACAATTAAATCATGATATGTATTTGCAAGCAAAAAAATCCAACATTGCAGAATATCTAAACGACAAGGAACAAATTGTAGTTGTTCCTCCTGCAGATTTATCAGACGTACTTATATATAAGACACAAGGTCGCTTCTCAACTGAGAGATATCCAGATTATGAAAAATGCAAAAAAATCCTGGATTGGATATCCGGCACATAAAACAGAGCAAATCGCAAGCATAATAAACACCAAAGGAGCAGAAAACGATGTTTTCTGCTCTTTTTTAATTTTCTCAATAGACATTCTTCTACACAAAACCGCCTCTGAGGAGTCAAATGATTCCTCAGAGGCTTTTTCGTATATTTCCGCCTGTTTTTGAATACAATTTACTTGAATAAATATTTGAGGTGGAATATGAAAAGATCTATAAATCTCTGGCAGCTGATTGGCTTTGCCGTGACATCGCTTGGCGGGACGTTGTTGCATTTTCTGTATGATTGGCTTGGCAAAGCCGCTTGGATCGCGCCGTTTTCGGGCGTGAACGAGTCGACCTGGGAGCATATGAAGCTACTCTTTTGGCCGATGTTTATATATGCTATCGTGCAGAGCTTTTTCTTCCGAGATCGAGAGAATTTTTGGTGTGTAAAGCTCAAGGGCACACTGCTCGGGCTCGTCCTGATTCCTATTCTCTTTTACACCTACAACGGCGTAATCGGAAGCTCGCCCGACTGGATCAACATCGCGATTTTCTTTATCTCGGCGGCGG
>JAZRCL010000018.1:0-8369 GCA_045659745.1 Eubacteriales bacterium | reverse complement strand
CGCTTTGAGAGCTTCTTCTTGTTTCCGTTCTCATCGAGCTTCATGATTTGCGCGATGTGCATGTACTTAGGAAGCTTGAAGCCGAGAGCAGAGAAGAGCTGAATGTGCTTTGCAAGGCTGGGGAGCCATTCCTCACCGCGAATAACGTGTGTGGTTCCCATAAGGTGATGGTCGAGCGCGTGAGCAAAGTGGTATGTGGGGATTCCGTCGGATTTGAGAAGAACAAAGTCCTCGTCGTTCTCGGGGATCTCAAGCGTACCCTTTACAAGATCGGTGAATTTGGTCTTTTTCTCGGGATCGCCGTTTGCAAGGATTCGAACAACGAAGGGATGACCTGCCTTGAGGTGCTCCTCTACCTCTTCCATTGTAAACTCACGGCGAGCGAGCATCTCTGCACGTCTTGCCTCTGCTTCTGCCTGCCAGTCTGTATTCTTTATTTCTTCCTTTTTGTTTACTGCCTGAAGCTCGTCGAGCTCCTCCTCGGTAGTAAAGCAGGGGTAAGCCTTGCCCTCTTTGACAAGCTGCTTTGCAAACGTCTGATAGATGGGACCTCTCTGGCTCTGCTTATAGGGACCGTATGCGCCCTTGTCGCTGATATTTCCGTTTTCATCGAGGATAGCGCCCTCGTCAAAGTTTATTCCGTATTTTGCAAGAGTTTTTATAAGACCCTCTGCAGCGCCCTCGACCTCTCTCTTAGCGTCGGTGTCTTCAATTCGAAGGTAGAAAACACCTCCGGACTGATGAGCAAGTCTCTCTCCGACTGTGGAGGGGAAAAGTCCGCCGAAGTGGACGAATCCTGTGGGGCTGGGAGCAAATCTCGATACCTTTGCTTCTTCAGGGAGCTGACGGGGAGGAAATTTTGCCTCTATATCTGCAGGTGTGTCGGTGATGTGCGGGAAAAGTAGCTCCGCTAAACGATTGTAGTCCATATTATCTTCCTTTCATAAAACAAATCAGTTTAAAAAATATGATATAGCGCGAAGAGCCTGTCCAAGCCTTGCGCTCTCGCCGTGTCCGGCATAGATTTTCAGATTGCTGTCATAGCTTCTGAGCGATTCGAGACTCTTTTTAAGAACCAGGGCATCACCGCCGTAGAGATCGTAGCGTCCGAATCCTTCTGCGAAAAGCGTATCTCCGGTTATCATAAAGTCATCACCAAGCAGAGCAATGGATCCCTTTGAATGTCCCGGCAGATGTATTACCTCTATTGATTCATTTCCAAGTGTGAGCCTGTCTCCGTGTTTCACCGTGCGTTCTGCATCTCTCTGAACGAAATCCTGTCTGAAGAAGAAGTAATTTGCGTTTTTTCTTCCGTCTCCAAGCATTTCGGCATCATTCTCGTGAATGATTGCAGGCGCGCCCGATATATCTCTCAGCTCATCAAGAGAGAGTATATGGTCAAAGTGCCCGTGAGTCATGATTATCATATCGAGCTGTGCGTTCTGTGAACGTATAAAGTCAATTATGCTATCCGCCGCCGAGCTTGGATCTATCACCGCGGCATGCCTGACGTTGTCTTCACCTTCGCTTATCAGAATAAAGCAGTTGGACAGGTATGAGCCCGAATATAAATTGTATATCTCCATAATAATTACCTCATTTATGTGACAACACATTACCACTCTATATTATACCACCAAAAGATAATTTTGTCTACATTTATTAATAAAATAAATGTTTTTTTACGTCGGTGAGTTATACTATCAAGTGCAACAGCAAATAAAAAGAAGAAGCCCATATAAATCCATGGTATAATTGTAATAACCACAAAACAAAAAACCAAGGAGGATTTATATGAGCTACCACCATTTTACCATAGAAGAGCGCTGTTGTCTACGGGAATTTTACAATAAAGGCTATAGTTATCGAAAAATTGCGGAATTATTGGGGAGAAACGTGAGCAGCATATCAAGAGAAATCATGAGGAACAAGAGCTTCATGAATGCGAAACCGGCATACTATCCCCACACAGCCCAAAAGAAATATCTGTTAAGAAGATCATATTGCCATAGAGGAATGTTTCAAGACCCAGCAAAGATAGAATACATAAAAGAGAAGCTTCTTTTGACATGGTCTCCCGAACAGATTGCAAATACACCTTGCGAATTTAAAATGCCCTCTACAAGAACGATATATCGTTGGATATACGAAAAATATGTAGATGTAAATCTGAAGGTGTTACGCAGAAAAGGAAAAAGCCGTGGCAAGAAGGAAACACGTGGGAAATTCAATCTTGGAAAAACAATCAGAAAACGCGATAAAAGTGTATATAAAAGACAGGAATTCGGACATTGGGAAGCAGATACCGTAGTATCCGGCAGAGGCAAATCAAAGGCTTGCTTTGCGACTCTCGCTGAACGTAAGACAAGGTATTACATAGCTATTAAAATGCCTAACAGAAATGCTGATACTATGGCAAAAGCAATTATATCAGCTCTTTCAGAACTGCCGAGCGAGGCGGTGAAAACCATCACCTGTGACAGAGGCACCGAGTTTGCCAATTGGCAAACAATAGAAAACGAATTAAATTGTTCTGTTTATTTTGCGGATCCATACTGTGCTTGGCAAAAAGGAACTAACGAAAATCTTAACGGTCTTCTCCGTGAATTTTACCCTAAGGGAAGAAATTTATCAAGAGTTAGTCCTGCCACGCTAAAAAAGAAGCTGGCGTTGATCAACGCCAGGCCTAAAAAAGTATTGAATTTTAAAAAACCTTTGGATTTATTTAACGATTACATCAAAAAGTGTTGCACTTAGCTTGACAAATCATCACGTCAAAAAAATCCCCGACTGTGAGTCGGGGATTTAAAAATATCAAATTATTCAGCAGCTGCTGTGGTTTCCTCTTCTGTTGCGATAAAATCGTATTCCTTATTCTTGAAGAGGAAGAGGTAGTTGGAGTTCTCGGTTATAAACTCATCAACGGTAAGATCGAGGTACATATTGCCACCGAAGTAAGAGGTGGGTCTTGCCTTCCAGATATCAAAGTTGTCATAAATGTACTTTGCAAGCTGGACGGTGTACTCGTCATATTTCTTAACGCTGAACTTTTCAAAGGATACGGGGCAGTAATAATCAGTTGCCTTGTCCCAGAAAAGAACCTTGTTGTTAAGATCAAGGGCGTCCTCGTTCAAGAGGTATGCGTTCTTGTTGAAGATGATCGGGATCGCGGGAAGATCGTTCATAAGGATTTCCTCTGCCTTGTGAAGGTCCGCGGATCTGTTTGCGATGTCCTTTTCAGCGTATACGTTTTCAATGCATGCGTTGTACTCTTCGGAATCGTAACCTGTGATGTGAGGTGTAAGCTCATAGCTGTCTGCCGTGGACATATCCATCTTCTGACCGGAGAATGCCTTAGCAAAGGGAGCGAGTACGGAGAAGGGGTCTACGCTGGGTGCTACGAGGTCAAGAATTGCAACCTCAAAGTCACCGTTGTTTACCTTTTCTTCCCAAAGGTCGTCACAGAGATCGGAAGGAACACTTGCAACGTCTTTGTGGTGGTCGTTATTTGCGATAGTGCCGACCTTGTTGAGGGATACGTTGAATCCAAGAGCGTTCCAAGCTGCCGCGATTGCTTCGGCAATATAGAGGTGAACCTCATCGTATACAGCTACGGTGATTGCGAAGGTGTAATCGGAGGGCTTAACTCCTGCTTTTGCAAGAAGTGACTGAGCCTCGGAAACGTTCAGCTTCAAATAGCCGTAATCAGCGGAAGCTGCGTCACGGAAGAGTGTCTTTACGCTGTTTGTGTCATATACACCGGTAGGAACAAGACCTGTTGCGGCATCTGCGAAAACAACCGCCTGGGCAATAGCCTCACGGTCAATTGCCATGGAAAGAGCCTGTCTGACCTCGGGAATAGCGAAGAGCTGATAGCCCTCTTCGGTTCCGTTGTTTATGTATGCCTTCTGGTTAAGATAGCAAACGTTTGTCGAAAGCGAATTCGAAACGTTCGCGATATCCTTAACGTCAGCTCTGATGGACATGGGGATGTCACCTACGTAAAGTATGGTACCTGCGTCATATGCAGCCTTTACTTCCTCGGAGGTAAGCGAGCAGTCGATGAGGATTCTGTAGGGGATAACGGATATATCGAGATCCTCTCCGTCCTCTGCGTTTCTGTTATAGTAGAGGTTTCTCTCAAGCACGAAGCTGTTGATTCTCTGCTCCTTGAAGGTGTCAACCTCTGTAGCGGGGATATAAACAGTGTTTCCGTCCTTGTCTGTGATAACCTTGTTGTTTTCGTCAGTCTTCTTCTCGGAGTAATTGATATCCTCGTATATTACTTTGTCGTTTGTATAGAAGCCGATCTTTGCAAGCTTGAAGGGGCCGCTTGTGGTGATGATACCGGGCTTCTTTGCCCAGTCTGCGTTCTTGGACGCAATATCCTCACGAAGAGGCGCAAGAGCAAGGCTTGTAAGATTGAGAACGAACTGCTTGTAATCGATCTCCTGCTCAAACTCGATAGTGACGAGCTTACCGTCAGCGGTAAGACCGATATCGTCCTTCGAAACCTCTGCCTCGTTGTATGCGCGGGCATTCTTGATCTCGAAGAGAAGAGAAGCCATCTCGTAGGAGTTATTGGGATTGAGGAGTCTCTTCCATGCGTATACAACGTCATCAGCGGTTACGGGCTGGTTGTCAGACCAACGAGCGTCATCTCTGATCTCGATGTACATGAAGTACTCGCCTTCATCTGTTTTTTCGGTCTTATAGCTCTTTGCAAGTGAGGGCTTTACCTTTCCGTTTTCGTCGAGGGTAAAGAGAGTATCAAAGAGCAGACTTACAACATTTCTGGTTACCTCGTTCGTATAAGCATACGCAGGGTCCAGATTGTAGATGTTTTCGGTCAGATACATTGTGAATTGCTGTCCCTTGTCCTCGGAATCCGCAGGAATCTTTCCGCCGCATCCCGCAAAAACGGTAACGCAAGCAGCAAGACAAAGGAGTAAAGCGATGATGCGCTTTGTCATGGTGAGTGTTTCCTCCTAATTGTGTAGAATCGTGGATAAAACAAAACATTGTTTCATGTTATTATATCACGAAAAGAAAAAATAATCAATAGGATAATGAGATATAAAAACATAATCGTGAATTTGCACAGATAAAAATGTAAAAAATTGTGCAAACTGTCACCTGATGCCTTGTCATTTACGGTTAAAAATAATTATAAATTATATTTTCGATTAAAACAATCAAATATCACCTATAAATTGTAAACTTTGCATTAATTTTGTTCGCGTGTAAATAAAAAAGGGCATAGTGAAATAGTATGTAGTGAGATAAAGCCGCATAAACCGCAAATTGAGAAAGCGGCGGAAAAATGAAAGGTGAGAAGATAATGAGCAAGGAAATTCAATCGTACAAGGGGACGGGAGGCGACGTTCTGCACGAGCAAAGAGAACCGCTTTTTAATAGTAAAATGAAAAGAAGATATCCATTAGTGCTCAGAGCGGCGCTCAGAGTATTCTTTTTGACTGTAGTGATACTTGTATTTGTGCTTGCGTGGAAGCATTTTAAAGACGAAGAGCCCTCGGATTTTGATAACGGCGGATATCTGCCTCCATCTGCGGAAACAGAGAGTGGTGAAGAGGAGAAACCCTTCTTTTCGGACACGTCGAAGCAAACCTGCGTTGAATCCGAAGCAGAAACAGAAGAGGAGACGCAGACAGAGTCGGAGTCGGAGCCTCACGAAGATAGCTCACAAAATCAAGAGCAAAGCATCGCGAGCGTTGATATATCGGAGCTTGAGTTTGGGGAGGAATACATAGTAAACGATACGGATAAAGATATCGACCTGTACAGACTTCTCAAAAACGGTTTTTCATACAACCTCCCGACGGACAGTGCAACACCTCTGGTGCTCATTCTCCACACCTACACCTCGGAGGATTATATTGGCTTTGACGAAGAAACAAAGGGACTCAAAACCGTAGTCAGTGTTGGGGAGGTGCTGAGCGCTCGACTCAATTCTCTCGGAGTGCCCACAGTCCATTGTACCGTAATACACGATGGCGGTAAAAAGACAAACGCATACGCAAGCGCGAGAGAAACTGTAAAGACTATGCTTGAGATATATCCCGATGTAAGATGTATTATTGATCTTCAGCGAATGAGTATCACAGACGGCGAGGGAAACGCGCTAAAGACACTTGCAAGTGTGCCTGAGCCCAGCGCGCAGATAAGGATGACCGTAAGCGGATTCGAGTCATCGAAGCGGGATTGGCGGCAGAGTCTTTCTATGGCACTTGTGATCCGAAGAGAGCTGAACAGAGACGGAGATGGAATCTGTGCCCCCGTACACCTGTCTAACAGCAGATATAACAGCGATATGTGCGACCTTTACTTGACTGCTGAGGTGGGGGCAGAGGGAAACTCTGTAAAAGAAGCGAAGATAGCGGGAGAAAGACTTGCGGTTGCCATTGCAGAGACACTTTTTCCGCAGAAAAATAAATAATCCTCGCGCTTAGCGTTGTGCCTTTCGGGCAACAACGCAACCGTATTCACAATGCAGTATTTATCAAGAAAAGAGGACAGAGAGTGCAAAAACATTCTCTGTCCGTTTTCCTGTCGGTAGGTGCTTTATTTACTTGTGATTCAAAAACCGTCCTTTAGAACGCAACACCCTTGCGTAACTCTTATGTGAAAGAGCACGACGAGCGCGAGGACTTCGTTATTTGTTTTTTTATTCTGTTACCTTTTTGAAAAGGCTCTTGAGCGTAGCGTACTCGATAAGTGAGAGAAAAGCGCAAAGGAGAATGCCTGCGAACCAGGAAAGAGAACCGCCTTCAATACCGCCGATGACTCCGAAAAATGCTACGAGAACTACTACAGAAAAAGCAGTCTTTTCGATCTTTACGGCTACAGAGCAGGTAAGCATTCCGATAACGGCGCAGATGAATGAAATTATTCCGTCTCCAAATCTGCGAGTGGAAGCTCTTCTGCCTCTTGCTATATTTCTTCCGTATGATGTGTTATCAAAATAAGCGTTCATGTTTAACCTCCGTTTGTTCGTTTTTGGAAAAACGATGTGTAAACTTGGAATTAAAGATTTCTTGTTGAGGAAAATCCCTTGTCGAAATCTGTCTGATTTTTCCTTTTGTGAGGTCATTATAGCACCAAAAACGGAACTTGTCAATAGCATTTCGGAAAAAAGTTGAAAATTTTTTCGAATTTTGGAATTTTTTTACGAAAACATCTTTACAAGACGGAAAAAACGTGATATAATGATTCCACAAGAGGAATTTTGATTCCGAATTCGGCATTCTGCATAGCCGAAGCAAGAAAAATATCAAACAAATAAAAGTCAAAGAAAGGTATTTTGAAGATGGAATACACCTACATCGACAGGATCAAGAAAATAAAGAGCGAAAAAAAGATAACAAACGACCGTCTTTCCGAAATGACAGAGATTCCGCTCGGCACTCTCTCAAAGATACTCGCGGGAATCAGCGATTCGCCTAAGCTTTCCAACATCGTTGCTATCTGCGCGGCGCTCGAGTGCTCGGTCGACTATATCCTCACGGGTATTCCCGAGAATACCAATAATTACACTCTTGACGATAGAGAAATAAATATGATAGAAAATTACCGCAAGCTCGATGAGCACAGCCGTGAGCTTGTATCAATGGTAATCTCCAAGGAATCCGAGCGCGTGAATGCGGGCTTTGGCGGTGATAAAATAATTGCGGGACGCGCGAATGCCGGCAGAGGAGCCATCATTCGTACAAGCGCAATGAAGAATGCCGCGGGACTTTCGCGCCGCAGTATCGAGCTTTACGACCTTCCCGTATCAGCTGGTCCCGGGGTGTATCTCTACGAGACAGAATCCACAAGCATTAATATTCCCGACAACACCGAGACTGCATCGGCGGACTTTGCGCTTCGCATAAAGGGCAACAGTATGGAGCCCAAGTACCGCGACGGCGACGTGCTTTTGGTCGAGGAGTGCGATTCGGTTGAGTACGGCGAGCTTGGTATCTTTATGCTTGACGGCGACGGATATTTCAAAAAATACGGTGGAGACAGGCTCATTTCTCTCAATCCCGAGTATTCAGATATTATGCTTAAGAATTTCGAGGAGATCGCGTGCTGCGGCCGTGTGGTTGGAAAGCTGAAGAGAAAATAAGTGACTTTTATCCAATATAAAAATAGAGAGGATCGAACTAAACTTTGTTTACTTCGACCCTCTCCGTCTTTAAGCTTAAGTCTTTATCTCGGCCTCATTCTTCTTGTTGCAACTATCTCTCCGCAGGCGATCTTATTACCCGCGTTTCCGGATGGCTGGCTTCTGAAATCGTCGGGCATATCGTGAATTATCACGGTTTTTCCAATAATTTCGTCAACGTTGAAGCGGTTGGTCAAAAAGG
>JAZRCL010000017.1:0-13827 GCA_045659745.1 Eubacteriales bacterium | reverse complement strand
CCCTCCGCGCCGCACCTTTGGTGCGGGGCGCGCAACAAGATAATAGTTTCTACAGAAGCAAAAATCATCGATCTTAACCGCTACGAGCGGCAACCGAGTAGGCGTTTGCGTGGGTGGGTTTCAAAAGGGCGGGAGGAATCGCAACCTCCCGCCCTTTGTGGCGTTTTGGTTACTTTGGCGCTATTGCCAAAGTAACATATAAAAAATCATTCCGGAATTTTGGAAATAACCCGTCTGTAAACCACAAAGAAAAATATCACAGACATCAAAAGCGACATTACCTCTGCTATCGGGAAAGCCCACCAAACAAGGTTGACGTCTCCCGTCCTTGCAAGCAAATACGCAACAGGAATAAGCACCACAAGCTGACGCGCAATTGACGTAAACATCGAAAAAATACTCTTTCCAAGAGCTTGGAAAACCGAGCCCATAACTATACAAATTCCTGCAAATACAAACGAAAGCGCGGCAATTCTCATAGTCTGCACGGCTATACTCACCGCCGCCTCGTTCTCAATAAACATTCTTACAAGCGGCTCGGGAAAAATTTCAAATACGGCAAGTCCTATAAACATATACACCACCGCCGCCGCGCCGCCGATAAGCATAGCGGTCGTCATTCTCTTTCGCTTTTGCGCGCCGTAGTTGAACGCGATAAGCGGAACGAGTCCGTTGTTAAGACCGAATATAGGCATAAGTACAAAGCTCTGGAGCTTGAAGTACGCGCCAAACGCGTTTTGCGCGTAAACTCCTATAGGCGCGCCGAAAGAATAAAGAATATTATTAAAAATAACGTTCATAACCGAGCCGATAGACGCCATTACTATCGACGGAATACCTATGGCATATATTCTGCCTATCAGATTTCTGTCGGGTCTGAATCCCTTTACCGAAATCTTGACCTCGCGGTTAAACTTGACGTGCAGAATAATTCCCACGATAAATCCTATTATCTGACCAAGCACCGTAGCAAGAGCCGCGCCGCGCACACCCAGACCAAGACCGAAAATAAATATGGGGTCGAAAATTATGTTGATTATCGCGCCCGTCGCCTGCGTTATCATAGAAAGATAAGTCTTTCCCGTGGAGATCATAAGCCTCTCCATAACTATCTGCCCGAAAACACCAAACGAGCCCACGTAGCAAATAAACAAATACTGCTTACCGAACTCTATAACCTCGGGGTTGTCCGTCATAATTCTCATATACGGCTCAATAAGCGTAAATCCGAGAACAAGGAACAAAATATAACTGCAAAGTGCAAGGAAAACGCCGTTGTTGGCTATTTTCTGCGCTTTTTCGTGGTCCTTTTCGCCAAGGCTCTTTGATAGCAACGCATTAATACCAACGCCCGTTCCCGTTGCAACCGCAATAATAAAGTTCTGCGCCGCAAACGACAGGCTGACCGCGTTAAACTCAAGCTGCTCGGGCGATATGCTCGCAACAAAAAGACTATCTACAACGTTGTAGAGAGCCTGAATTATCATAGACGCAACCATAGGAAGCGATAACGTCACTATCAGCTTCCACACAGGCTGCGTGCCCATTTTATTTTCTTTTCTTTCCAAAAGCTTTGTTTGTGCCATTTTTCTCTCCGTTTTTCTACATAAACATTGATATATTACCACAAAACTCACCTAAAGTCAAGTAGGAAATTCTACTTGACGGCGCGAATATAAAATGTTATAATTATGTATAGTTATCGGAAAGGAGGAGCCGTATGAATATTATAAAGGAAGCAGACTTTCGCCGCGAAATAAAATCATCACCTGCAAAAGCCTATCTTTTGTTCGGCGAGGAGGACTATCTCAAGTCTCACGCGCTTGCCGCCGCTAAGGCCGCTATATCCCCTGACAGCACGCTGTCTATGTTCAACGAATTCAAGCTCGACGCGCTCTCCTACTCCGCAAGTGCCCTTCTCGACGCGATAATGCCCGCGCCTATGATGACCGACAAAAAGCTCATTACAGTCACGGGACTGGATCTCAATTCCATAAAGCAGGGCGAGGTGGAATCCCTCTGCTCCGCGCTTGCAACACTCGACGAATACGACTATAACACCGTCATAATCTCGGTCGCCTCAGACCGCTTTGACTACGGAAGGCTCCCAAAAAGCCCCTCGAAGCTGCTCTCAAGGCTCTCGGAAGTTCTCACACCCGTATATTTTGAAAAAATATCCCCCGCGCGTCTTGTCGCATGGGTTGGCAAGCATTATTCTCACAACGGAGTCAATGCCTCCACCGAGGTATGCGCGCTCACGATAGAACGTTGCGGAAGAGATATGTTCACTCTGTCCTCGGAGACTGACAAAATATCGTTCTACGTTCTCTCTCAAGGCAGAGATACCGTAACGCCCAATGACGTGACAAAAATATCCGTCCCCGCCGCAGAATTTGACGCCTTCGCGTTTTCAAATGCACTCACCGCGGGCAACCGAGAGGCCGCCCTCGCCGTCCTTGGAGATATGAAATTCAGACGAGTTGACCCCATACTGATAATGGGCGAAATAGTTTCACACATCTATGACTCAATCTCAATAGAGCTGCTCGCTCTCGACGGTCTCACCTCGCGCGAGATATCCGAGGTTCTTAAAATTCACGAGTATAAGGTGTCGCTTATACTGCGTTCAAGACGCGGAGTTGACCGCCTCAAAGTAATGCTTGAAAGATGCCGTACCGCCGACCTTGAGATAAAATTATCACGCGACGGCTACTCCGTTCTGGAAAAGCTGATCTGCACGATTTGAGGCAAAATTACAAAATTGGAAAAAAAAGGGTTTTCCACACTTTCCACAGACTTTTCCACAGCTACTTGTCCGTGGACAAAGGGGTTTGACCACATTTTAACAACACAAAAGGGTTTTCCACAGTTTTTTCTGTGGAAAACCCTTTTATTTGTTAAGACGAATTTTTCGAAAATGCGTCCTGATATTTTGTCACTTTTGACAGTTTCGCAAAATCAGCAAATAATCTTCATAAATGACTTTTTGCCCTTCTTAAGAAGCAATCCGCCTGCTACCTGCTCACGTGTAAAGCTTGCCTTTATGTCGGAAATCTTCTCGCCCTCAACGGAAACTCCACCCTGCTGGACAGCCTGTCTTGCCTCGGACTTTGACTTTACAAGTCCGCTCTTTACAAGCATTGTGAGAATATCAACCGCTCCGTCAACAAAGTCCTCGTCGGTAAGAGTTGCGGTGGGAACGTCTGCTCCGGGGCCTGCGCCAAAGAGCGCCTTTGCGGACGCCTGCGCCTTTTCTGCCTCTTCCTCGCCGTGAACAAGCTTTGTAAGCTCGTATGCGAGAATTTCTTTAGCGCGGTTAAGCTGTGAGCCCTCCCATGCGTCCATCTCGTTTATCTGTTCGATAGGAAGGAACGTGAGCATTCTGATACACTTGAGAACGTCCGCGTCACCTACGTTTCTCCAGTACTGGTAGAACTCGTAAGGAGAAGTCTTTGCGGGATCAAGCCATACTGCTCCCGACTGCGTCTTACCCATCTTCTTGCCCTCGGAGTTGAGAAGCAGGGTGATAGTCATAGCGTGAGCGTCCTTGCCAAGCTTACGTCTGATAAGCTCTGTACCGCCGAGCATATTCGACCACTGGTCGTCGCCGCCGAACTGCATATTACAGCCGTAGGTCTTAAAGAGGTGATAGAAGTCATAGGACTGCATTATCATGTAGTTGAATTCAAGGAAGGAAAGTCCCTTCTCCATTCTCTGCTTGTAGCACTCCGCGGAGAGCATTCTGTTTACCGAGAAGCACGCACCAACGTCGCGAAGAACCTCAACGTAATTGAGGTCAAGAAGCCAATCCGCGTTGTTTACCATGATCGCCTTGTCCTCGCCAAATTCGATAAAGCGGCTCATCTGCTTGTAGAAGCACTCGCAATTGTGAGCGATCGTCTCCTTTGTCATCATCTGACGCATATCGCTTCTTCCCGAGGGGTCGCCGACCATTGCCGTACCGCCGCCGATAAGAACTATAGGTCTGTTGCCCGCCATCTGAAGTCTCTTCATAAGGCAGAGCGCCATAAAGTGACCTACGTGCAGAGAGTCTGCCGTGGGGTCAAATCCGATATAGAAGGTAGCCTTACCCTCGTTTATCATATTTTTGATCTCGTCCTCGTTTGTCACCTGCGCGATAAGTCCGCGAGCAACAAGCTCGTCGTAAATTTTCATTGCCATTTTTCTATTTTCCTTTCGTTTATGTTCTTTATTTGTTGTGTTTTTTTGGAAGTTTTTACGTTGCTTTTTTCAAAAAGCGACCGCCCATCCAAGGCGCGTAGCATTGGTCGTCCTCCGCAGAGGGCGAAACTCCTCTATCGTTGGAAGCGCCACGAAGGGGTGAATTTCGACGAAGTCGAAAGAGGGAAAACACACAAGTGGGGGTTTTCCCTATCAAAACAAAATACCCTTGTTCGCAAAAGCGAACAAGGGCGAATAATCGCGGTACCACCTTGATTCTCCCCAACATTACCATTGAGGACTCATCTGCCGCAACTGCGGCATCACTCTGTAACGGGAGCTCCCGTCATAGCCTACTCTGTTTTCACATTTTGGTATGAAGCTCAAAGACGTATTCATAAAGCTTCGCGTTTGTCTCGCATCACCCGACAACTTTCTGTATCGCTACCCCTTTATTACTTGCTCTTTTCATAGCCTTTTGTTTTTTACTGTATGATTATATCACATATTTTTTTGCTTGTCAATAGCAAAAATCAGCGCTTTCCTAATATTCTCAGGTGGCGTTTTCTTGCCTCGGTATGACCTGCCGCCGCGGCTTTTCTGTAATACGTTGCCGCCTCGCGCATATTTGGAAGCTCCATTCCGCTTCCCTCCTCACAGCAAAGTCCGTAGCTATACGCCGCGTGAGGATTGCCGAGGTCTGCCGCTTTCTTGAGCCACTTCGCCGCCTCGACGTCATTAACTGCCACACCCACTCCGTGTCTTAGACACCATCCAAGACTATACGCCGCGTTTGCATTGCCAAGATTTGCCGCTATGCGATAGCATTTAACTGCCGCACGGTCGTTCTTCGCAAGCAAGGGCTTGCCATCGTACCAAGTGTCCCCAAGCTTGTTCATCGCGTCGCCAACCTCCGCAGAAGTTGGCTGGCCCTCCTGTGTTTCCGCTTTGAAGTATGCCTGCAAGTCCCCGCCAGACGCATAAATTCTTGCTATCTCCGCCTGCGCATCGGTCGATCCCGTCGCCGCCGCTCCTGCAATATACTCAAACGCTCGGGTGTAATCGCCCACAGATCTTGAATGTCTGCCGCGTAATAGTCCAAGCTTATAGGTTGCCTTGACCGACGCGGAATGTATAGCTTCTCTGTTCTCCTTGTCCCGCTCGGGCATTGAGAACAAAAGCGTCTTCTGTTTTGCCATTCCAAGCGCTATTGCACCAAGGTATTTTTCTGCCGCCTTATCAAAGTTTTGCGGCATACCAAGTCCTTGCTCGTAGAACTCGCCAAGCAACAGAGTTGCCAAAGCATGTCCCTTGTTTGAGGCGCGGAACAACAAGGCTTTTATGCCATCCTCCAAGCCGCCGCTTTCATATATAAGATTTGCAAGCCTGAAATTCGCCTCTGCATTGTCGCAATTCGACGCGCGCTTGTAAAGAACCGCCGCCTTTTTGTTGCTTTGAGGTACGCCGAGTCCCAGCTCATAGCATCTTGCAAGTGCCACTGTGGCTCTCGTATGCTCCTCTTTTGCCGCAAGTGTGTAATACTGCGACGCGATCTTATAGTCCTGCTCACAGCCCGAGCCAAAGAAATAGCTCTCGCCGCAAAGGAATATTCCGTCTGTTGAGCCTGCCGCCGCCGCTTTCTTGAACCACTCAAGCGCCTGCGATCTGTTTTCCTTTACGCCAAGTCCGCGCAGATAACTTACTCCTATGCGGATCGCGCACTCCTTCCTGTCCGCTCCAAGCTCAAACGCCTTGTTGTAGCAGAAGAATGCCTTTGAATAATTCTTGACTGTACCCACACCCTTGAAGGCAAAATGCGCCATTTGCAGATAACAGTCCGCGTGTCCTGCCTCGGCTCCTCTTGAATACCACTTAAACGCCGCCCAGAAGTCTCTCTGTGTGCCGACTCCGTCGGAAAGATAGTTTGCCGCGTGCCACATAGCCTGCGTGTGTCCCAGGGACGCCGCAAGCTCAAAGTTAGAGAACGCCTTTTTGAAATCGACCTCTACTCCCTCTCCGCTCTCATAGCAAAGCGCGGTCTTGTACGCCGCAATAGCGTTATTATATTGCGCCGCGCGCTGAAAATATCCAAACGCCTTTTTTATATCTTTTTCGCAATCAACGCCCGACTCATAGCAAAGTCCGAGTCTTGTCATCGCGTTAGTGTCTCCAAATAAAGCCGCCCTCTCAAAAAGCTCAAGCGCCTTTTTTCTGTCGCGGGCAACACCGTGTCCGTAATAATAACAGCCGCCGAGGTTGTTTACTGCCGCCGCATACGCTCTGTCAGCCGCCTGCGAGTAGCATTCCACCGCGCGCTCGTAATCAATCTCACAGCCCACGCCGAACTCATAGCATATACCTAGCGAGCAAAGACATCTCATATCCTTCTGCCTTGCGCCCATATCAAAGCACTCGCGCGCCAGCTCTGCGTCCTTATCGCAACCAACGCCCTGCGAAAGCATCAGTCCTTTGTTATACAATCCCTCAATGTCTCCCTGAGATGCCGCTCTGCTATAATACTCAAACGCGAGAGTTGGATTATAATCGTCGGTAGATACGTCGGAGAAATGTCCTCCAAGCGCAAGAAGCGCGGGGACATAATTTTCTTTGGCGCTTCTGAGAAAGTGCGCCTTTGCCTCGGACAGCGAGCGCTCTACTCCAAGCCCGTCTCTCTGGCAAAGTCCTATATAATATTCCGCTTCGGGATAATCTCTCTTTACAAACGCGGCGCTACAGAAGTATTCATAAGCTTCCTCTGCGTCCTCCTCACAGCCATCACCGTAAAGCTTGCATTTGCCAACCTTGAAAATTCCCGCAGGATTGTTCTGATCTGCCGCCTCGGTGTAAAGCTCGTATGCCTTTTTCTTATTTTCGGGGCATCCGTTGCCCGAAAAATAACAGTCTCCAAGCGCAACTATCGCGCGCAGACTTCCATTCTCCTTAGCCCTCGTGTACCAGAACACAGCCTTGTTTGAAAGCATCGGCAAAAGCTCGCCACAGATGTATCTGTCCGCCAGATACTTTTCAGATGCGGCAATATCTCTCCAAGCGTCGATTGCATGATGAATTATGTCTCCGTATCCGTCACGGATGCAATCTGCGCCGTTGTATAGCTCGGGAATTTTGCAAAGATGCTCAACGAAAAGCAAATGCAGCATCTCTGCCGCTGAGCCGCTTTTTATAACAGTAATTCCACGCTCATCCTCAAATTTTCTTGCAAAATCCGTGTTCTCCTTTTTGCAAACTATTATGACATGCTTTTTGCACGCCAACGCCTCGCGCACCTGATATGCCATGCCTCTGTTGCCCTCGGCCGTGTCCTGTGACTCAAATATCACTGCAAGTCTTGCGCCAAGCATGCTCTCGTGAAGCTCAGACAAATTGTCGCCCCTGCAATAAAAAGTATACGAAAAACCGTATCGTCTGAATATCTCAACGAAGGGCTCGTCGGCATCAGCGCCTATATGTATATACGCCTCGCGAGTCTTATTCTCCCGAGCCTGCGATGCGACTGACACGCACTCCCGATCGGTCTGCTCGGCTGTTGTTTGTGTTTCTGCCGTTTCCGGCATTTCTTGAAACTCTTCTGCTTTGTGCAATTCTTCTTCCATAGCAGAAATATTTATAAACTCCTCCGTCATATTAGCCCTCCTTTCCCAAACAAGTTGGATTCGTTTTTTGCCTCGAAAGTCAAAAAAAACCGTTAATTGATATGATTTTTTGCTTTTGGCAGAAATACTTATAAATTTTTTTCACTTTCCCAAAAAAATTTTGCAAAAGCTCTTTCAAAATTCATAATTTTGTATTATAATATAATAAAGCAATATACCATTTTAATTATACAACAGTTAGCATGGTTTTGCAAGTGGATTTTTGAAAACAGATATGAAATAAGTAAATTATAGCCGCATTTGCGGCAAGGAAGGCGGTTTGTATGAAGCAGAAGTACACAATCACTATAGCAGATATGGAGCTTAGCGTTATTTCCGAGGCTCCCTCCGAGGACGTTGAGAAGGTCGTTGGCATACTTGACAGACGTATCCGTTCCATTCTCATCAAGAGCCAAACCTGCTCTAAAATAGAGGCCACCTTGCTCTGCGCTCTCGATCTTTGCGGAGACAAGCTTCAGATGAAGGAAGCGCTTGAGGAGGTAATCACTGACCTTGAGGATGCAAAGGAAAAGAATGCCGTTCTTGAGGAAAAGCTCGCGCTTCTTGAGAAAAACATAGAAAAGACCGAGAAGGAATGTGCAAGACTTCAGGCGGAAAACAAGAGACTTATGTTCAACGGCTCTATGTTCAAGCACGAAGCCCCTGCGGAGAACAAGCCCGCAGAAAATGAAGAGTCTGCACCCGCTGAAAACAATGGAGCAAAGTCCAGAAGCCGCGTTGGTGAGATGTTCGATATGCTCACGTTTACAGACATCTGATAAATACACTACATAAAACACGAAAACAGAAAGGCTCTCTTTTTGGAATGACTCTTAAACTTCTTCCCGAATTGTTAAGCCCCGCAGGCTCAAAGGACGCCTTTTTTGCGGCTGTTGACGGAGGTGCCGACGCAATTTATTTGGGCGGCACCTCTTTTAATGCCCGAATAAACGCAAAAAATTTCACCCGCGAGGAGCTGTCCGACTGCGTGCGTCTTGCCCATACCTACGGCGTTAAGGTATATACCACGCTTAATACCCTGCTTTTTGACAAGGAAAAGGAGGGCTTTTTGGCTTGCGCCGAGGAGATGGCTGAGTGCGGAATAGACGCGTTTATCGTAGCAGATTTGGGCGCGGCGACACTTCTCCGCGCGCATCTTCCCGAAATGGAGCTTCACGCAAGCACTCAGATGTCCGCGCACAATGCGTCAGCCGGTATAGCCCTGCAAAAATTTGGTTTTTCAAGACTTGTTCCCGCGCGCGAGTTATCGCTTGCGGACATAAAAACACTTGTGTCAGAAAATCCCCTTGAGGTCGAAATTTTCACCCACGGAGCGCTTTGTGTCTCCCACTCGGGTCAATGCCTATTCTCCTCAATAGTTGGCGGTAGAAGCGGAAATCGCGGTCTCTGCGCACAGCCCTGCCGTCTGCCCTACTCTTGCTCCGGCTGTTCGACGGGCAACGGCTATCCTCTTTCGCTCAAGGACTTATCACTTGCGCCCCACGTCACAGAAATTCTGGATTCAGGCGTGCATTCGCTCAAAATCGAGGGCAGAATGAAGTCTCCCGAATACGTAAGAGGGGTCACTGCAATCTGGAGAACTCTGCTTGACGAGAAGAGGAACGCAACGCCGCAGGAAATGCAAAAACTTGCCGATATATTCTCGCGCGGCGGCTTCACCGACGGATATTTCACGAGAAACATAAACAAAAAAATGCTGGGAGTCCGCTCGCAGTCCGACAAGGACGCATCTCTCTCTGCAGATAAATTCACGAAAATCACTCGCAAGCTCCCGATACAGATGTCGGTAAGTTTGAAGAAAAATATACCCTCGACCCTGACTCTGACTTATAAAAACATCACCGTCGCGGCAGAGGGCGATGTCCCCATGCAGGCAATAAACGCGCCACTTAATGAGGACAGTATCCTCAGAAGCATATCAAAGCTTGGAGACACCCCGTTTGCGCCTGAAAATATCACAATCTCGCTTGATGAGGGTCTTATGCTCCCCGTATCCAAGCTCAACAATCTTCGCCGCTCGGCTGTGGAAAAGCTCACATCCGCTTTGACGGACAAGCACATTCCCGCATTCCAAAAAGCAGATATGCCTCTGTCCCAAAAACATCGCAAAACACAAAAAATCGGAAGATTTTTGTTTGAGTCACAGATAACAGATAAGGCAAAACAGTATTTTGATAAAACATTCCTGCCGCTTGAGAGATATGACAGCTGTGCCGACGGTTTTATTCTGCCGCCCGTTATATTCGACTCCGAGAAAGCGTTAGTTGAAAAACTGATAGATAAGGCGATAGAAAAGGGCGCAACCTGCGCTATGGTTGGAAACGTCGGCAACATATCCCTTGTTGAAAACAAGGGTGTTGAAATTTTCGGCGACTTCAGATTTAACGTGACAAACAGTCACTCCGTAGCCTCCCTTGAAAGCCTCAATATTTCAAATATAACCCTCTCGCCCGAGCTGACTCTGCCGCAGATACGCGACATTCGCGGAGATACCTCGGTCATAGTTTACGGCAAGCTTCCCCTTATGACGCTTGAGAAATGCATCATTCGCGACCTTTACGGGTGCGAGAGTTGCGACAAGTATATGAGCTGCCGCGAGAGCGGGGCTCCCACAAAGCATATTGAGATAAAGGACCGCCGCGGCTTTACCTTCCCCGTCATTCGCGAGTGGCAGCACAGAAACGTGATATATAACAGCGCACCAACGTATATGGCGGATAGGCTTTCTGACCTCGAGCGCGCAAAAATATCAAATCAAGTATTTATGTTCACGACCGAAACGGCACAAGAGGTTGATGGCGTCATAAGACGTTATAAAAATCAGCTTTCGGCTGATGGACAGATAAGAAGAATATAAAAAAACAGACACTCTACGGAGTGTCTGTTTTATATTTTAGTGAATAGCAGTTCCCTCGGGAACGGAGTCGTCAACGAATATTACCTTGCAGCCGCAAGCGTTGTTTGTCGCCGCGAGAAGCATACCGTTGCTGTTAACTCCCGTAATTCTCGTGGGAGTAAGGTTTGCGATAACTATTATCTTCTTGCCAACAAGCTCGTCTGCCTTGTAGTCGTGCTTGATGCTGGACACGATAACTCTCTCACCAATTCCGTCGAAGAGAGTGAGCTTATAGCAGGAGTGGGACTTTCTTATCTCCTGGCACTTGACTATCTTGCAAACTCGTATGTCGAGCTTACCGAAGTCATCGAAGGTCACCAAGTCTTCCTTGATGGGTTCAACGGGGTCGGGCTCGCCGTAAACTTTTTCCTCGACCTTGTTTGCCTCAGCCTCTGCCTGTGCCGCAGCGTCCTCGATAGAGGTTTCTTCCTCGGTCTTTGCGTAGGAGAAGTCAAGAAGTCCAACGAATCTGTCGCTATCTATCGCGTAGAGGAAGAGATAGAGTCTCGGACCCTGCTCCTTGTCTATAAGAAGCTTATATATTGTCTTGAAGAACTTGCCCTGAACTGCCTTGAGCTCCTTGGGAGATTCCACAAGCTCGGGATATACCTTTTTAGGTATTGCGTAAAGCTCGGCGTTGAGGTCATCAAGCGTGTATCCGCCCGCGGAGATATACTCGAACAAGAGCTTGATTGCTTCCTTTTCCTTGTCATCAAGAGTTTCCCAGACCTCGAAGTTTCTTGTCTGTCTGAGTCTGTTGACCTGCTCGGGCGCGCACTTTTCAAGCCAGAACTTTGCTCTGTCAAGTCTATCTGCAAACTGCTCGTACTTGTAGGGTGTTCCGATCTTTTCAAATACGGTCTCAAGCATAGGAACGTTAAAGTCAACTATACTTCCGAGCTGAACAAGAAGTCCCATAGGAACGGTATCAAGAGTTCTGCCCTCTATTACACAGTTATACATAACCGACGCGTTATATTCGCTCGCATTACCCGAAATATACTCGTTATACATCTTGTCAAACTCAAAGTACTGACGAAGAATTCCGTCATCAAAGCAGAAGTCGAACGCCTTGACGGGCTCGGTCTTGGAGTAGAGCCAGAGAATGATCTCGGGCTGATAGAGCTTGAGAAGTGTCTCGGGAGTCATATTAAGTCCCGAAGAGGACGACATCTTGCCTGCAACTCCCTTGATACCGATAAACTCATATCCCTGATAGATAGGAGCCTCGTGATTGTATATCTTCTTTGCAATTACCTTGGAGTTGTTGTAAGAGCCTGTGGGCGCGGAGTGGTCCTTTCCGCCGGGCCCAAAGTCAACCTGCTCGTACATCCATCTCATTGCCCAGTCAACCTTCCAACCGAGCTTGCAGTCGAAGTTATTGAGGAAGTTGAACGTTCCGTGGTGACCGCAACGGCAAGTAAACTCTGCCTCGGTGCAATCCTCGTTTATGGACGTGATCTTTGTAAAGTCTGTGCGGCACTCGGGACAGAAAATGCTGACGGGATAGTAATCTGCCTTGTCCGCGTCGTGCTGAGCAAGTCTTTCCTCCTCGGACTTTGTCATATCCTTTGTCTTGAAGGAGTCAAGTATCTCAAAAATCTCGCCTCTGTTGCGGAGAGCCAGAATAAGATTATCTCTGTACTTGCCCGAGCGGTACATTTCTGCCTGATATCTGCAATCAAGCTTAATGCCAAAGGGAGCTATACCGCGAAGGAACTCGTCCTCAAAGTGCTTTGCGTAATTTTCGTGACAGCCCCAGGGGTCGGGAATGTCAACGTAAGAGCAACCGATGTACTTGTCGTAAGTGTCGCCGACCACCGCCTGAACGTTTGCGGGGATCTTACGGCAACGGTCAAACTCGTCCCACGAAATAAGGAGGCGAGCCTTCTTGCCCTTCTTTTCAAGTGCCTTTACAACGAAAAGGCTTGTCGCTATATCTCTGAAGTTTCCGATGTGTACCGAGCCTGAGGGGCTTACACCTGCCGCGCAGACGTATTCGGCCTTGTCGGGATTTTTCTTAATTATTCGTTCTGCAATTTCTTCTGACCAATGCATACTTGTCTTCCTTTCATTTTTGAAGTTTCTATTATTTTCGGACATTCTTTCGCATTTTAATTTTACATTATAATATTGTATCACGATAAATTAGGGTTGTCAATACAAAAAGTAGGTTTTTTGACGTTGCAAAGTAGTTATTTAGAGAAAAAGGACGCATTTTTTGCAAAAAACCCGCTATTTTTTGAAAACAGAGATAAATATTTTTGTATTTTTTCAAAAATAGGCTTGACAAACAAATTTTTTGTGCTATAATGTTTAAGTACGAAATCGTACGACAACCAATTTAATATGCGCCGTTAGCTCAGCTGGATAGAGTGTTTGGCTACGAACCAAAAGGTCGGGGGTTCGAATCCCTTACGGCGTGCCAAAAAACCGAGTACCACATCTGTGGTGCTCGGTTTTTTGATGCGCCGTAAGGGATTCTTCTTCCCGTGACCCGAAAGCGTTTACGCTTTCTGGGAGGGCGACGTTTTGCTTCGGCAAAACTCGGCCGCAAAGCGTAAGCTTTGCAGGGTTCTGAATCCTGCCCGCTTTTTGCTTCGCAAAATAGCGCCGCGCATCTTTGTTTATGCCCTCTTACACATCGCGTGGTATCGGCTTTTTTGCCTCACCGCAAGGGTAAGCAGAAACACCATACATCAAAATGCGGTGCATTTTGATGTGAAAGTTCGAATCCCGCCCTCACTTTTTTTACATACCACATCGCGTGGTATCGGCTTTTTTGCTACACCGCAAGGGTATGCAGAAACACCATACATCAAAATGCGGTGCATTTTGATGTGAGAGCTCGAATCCCGTCATTTTCTTTATTACTTTTTGGCAACAGCCCCAAAAAGTAACCAAAAAGGCCGCAAAAGGGCGGGAGGTTGCGATTCCTCCCGCCCTTATTGAATCCCACCCACACAAACGCCCCACTCCATAATCCCTCGTTTTGTTTAAGACGGATATTCTATTTCCTCACTATTTGATCCGAGTTTGCTTGCAACCTCGCGGGGTTGGGGTATTCTTAAAGGGGAA
>JAZRCL010000016.1:0-3417 GCA_045659745.1 Eubacteriales bacterium | reverse complement strand
AAAAGCTGAACACCTGCTCCGCACTTGCAAAATCACAAGCTACAATTACGTCTTTTCCCATTTTAATATCCTCCGTTTTATTTAGTGAGCCGCACCGATAATATCGGAGAGGCTGTTTATTCCGTACTTTTCCATAGCTCTCGGAAGGTCGTTTACTATATCGCGTGAAGCATAAGGATTGATAAGATTAGCCGCGCCGACCTCAACCGCTGTCGCGCCTGCGAGCATATACTCAATTACGTCCTCGGCAGACTGAACTCCGCCCATTCCGACTATCGGAACTTTGACCGCGTCATAGACCTGATAAACCATTCTTATTCCCACAGGCTTTATAGCGGGACCCGAAAATCCACCCATTTTATTGGCGATTACGGGCTTTTTGGTCTTAAGGTCTATTCTCATACCGAGAAGCGTGTTTATAAGGCTTATTCCGTCGGCGCCTGCCGCCTCGCAAGCCTTTGCGATAGACACAATGTCCGTCACGTTAGGCGAAAGCTTTATGATAAGAGGCTTGTTTGTGACCTTACGCACTGCCGCCGTCACCTCTGCCGCTGCCTTGGGGTCTGTACCGAAGCTCATACCGCCGCCGTGAACGTTGGGGCAGGACACGTTTACCTCAAACCAGCCTATCTGCTCCTCGCCGTCAAGGCGCTGAACTGTGTACGCGTAATCATCAATCGAAAATCCGCTCACGTTTGCCATAACGGGCTTGTGGAACACCGCCTTGAGCTTGGGAAGCTCCTCGGAGATAACCTTGTCAACACCGGGATTCTGAAGTCCTACCGCGTTTATCATACCCTCGGTACACTCCGCAATTCTCGGCGTGGGGTTTCCAAATCTCTTGTCCTTGGTCGTGCCCTTGAACGAGAACGAGCCGAGGCAGTTTATGTCGTAAAGCTCCGCAAATTCATATCCAAAGCCGAACGTACCGCTTGCGGGGATTACGGGATTGTCCATTTCAACTCCGCAGAGATTGACCTTTGTTATGCGTTCTCCCATTTTATTTCCTCCCTCTCAAGCACGGGGCCGTCCTTGCAAATTCTCTTGTATCCTGTGAGTGTCTGACACGAGCAACCCATGCACGCACCAAATCCGCAGCCCATTCGCTCCTCAAAGCTGAGCTGTCCGCTTGTGGTTGCTGTGCGGTTTACCGCGCGGAACATAGGCATAGGTCCGCAGGTGTAAAAATAGGAGTAGTCCATATCCTTGAGTACATCTGTGACAAATCCCTTCGTGCCAACACTGCCGTCAACAGTTGTAATATAAACTCTGTCTGTGAGCGACTTGAACTCGTCGTAGCAGAATATCTCCTCTGCCTTATTAAATCCGAGTATTACGGACGGAGTCTTGCCCTCAGCTATAAGCTTTTTGCAGAGTCCGTAAAGCGGGGGGATTCCAACACCGCCGCCGATAAGCACGGGAGTCTGTCCCGACTTTGAGGTGTCGTATCCGTTTCCAAGTCCGACAAGCACGTCAAGAGTCTGTCCTGCGACCATTTCTGCAAGTCTCTCAGTTCCCTCGCCTACCACCTTGTAGATAATAACTATGCTCTCACTGTCATAGTCGTGTACCGATATGGGACGGCGCAGATAAAGTCCGTCTATGAGGATATTTATAAACTGTCCTGTCCGCGTGCAAGCGCTTGTGTCGCCGAGAAGCGTCATCTTATAAACGTTCGGCGCGAGCTTTATATTCTCCTTGATAGTGTAAATTCCCTGTGTCATTTTATATCTCCGTTTTGTTTTTGTAAACTATTTTTCCGTCGCAGACCGTCATAAGACAAGTGCCAAAAACCTTGTCATTTTCAAACGGCGTGCTTCTGCCCTTGGTTAAAAATGTCTCGGGGTTGACTGTGGTCTGTTTTTCAACATTCCAGACTGAAAATCCTACATCGCCCTCAATTCCAAATCTCTCTCTGGGGTTGTAGACCATAAGCTCGAGCAGTTTCTCGAGGGTAATAATGCCCGTTTTTACGAAATTGGTGTACATCTCCGAGAATGCCGACTCCAGCCCAACTACACCCATCGCGGATTTTTCAAGCCCGCGCGACTTTTCCTCGTTTGAGTGGGGCGCGTGGTCGGTGGCTATCATATCTATCGTGCCGTCCAAAACTCCCGCAACAAGAGCCTCGCGGTCAGACTTGTCACGCAGAGGAGGATTCATCTTAAATCTTGCGTTTTCCTCAAGGTTGCTATCATCAAGTATGAGGTAATGCGGTCCTGTCTCGCAGGTGATGTCAACACCCTCTGCCTTTGCGCGTCGGATTATGTCAACCGATTCCTTGGTTGATATGTGGCAGACGTGGTATTTAACACCCGTGCGCTTTGCAAGCTCAATGTCGCGCGCGATAGGTCCCCATTCGCTCTCCGAGCAGATTCCGCGGTGCCCGTGCGCCTTTGCGTACTGACCGTCGTGAATATAGCCGCCGTTCAGGAGCGAATTGTCCTCGCAATGCGCGGATATAACCTTGTCCAAAGTCGCCGCACGTCTCATAAGGCTTTCCATCATTTCGGCAGACTGAACTCCTCGTCCGTCGTCGGAGTATCCGATGGCGTACTCTGACATACCCTCAAGATCGGCAGCCTCTCTACCCGCCTCGCTGACTGTAAGCGCGCCAAATGGGTGGACTCGTATAACAGCCTTCTCTCTTATCGCGTCAAGCTGTATTTTGAGATTTTCTACCGAGTCAGGCACGGGATTTAGATTCGGCATAGTACAAACGTCGGTATAGCCGCCTGCCGCCGCCGAGGACGAACCCGTGAAGATGTCCTCTTTATACAAAAATCCCGGCTCGCGAAAATGCACGTGCACATCGCAAAATCCGGGCAGAATAAGACAATTATTAAAGGTGACGGTGTCCGCACCGTCAATTATAGCGCTATCAACACAGTCAAGAGAGACAAGTCTGCCGTCACAGAGGGCAAAATCGCCGTAAGCTCTGCTTTTGTTCAGGTAATTTTCGGAATTCTTAAAGATATAAAGCATCTGAAGTTCTCCCTTTTCCGCGGCTTTTCGGGCAGTTAACACACACTCCCCGATTATATTTATAATATTATATCATACTATATTTTCTTTGTCAATAATTTAGGGATTTATTTACTTTGAAAATAAAATTAAAAAAATTGAAAAAAACATATTGACAAAGCCATTTTTTTATGATATTATATTAAAGTCGCGAAACGACATGGAGAAGTCGCCTAGTTGGTCGAGGGCGCACGATTGGAAATCGTGTAACCGTCAAAAGCGGTTCGAGAGTTCGAATCTCTCCTTCTCCGCCAAATAAAAACCGCAATTCCGATACAAAGGGATTGTGGTTTTTTTGATTTTGTGGTATAATGGGTCCATGGAGGTGAAATTATATGTGGCTTTGGATTTTTGTTGCTTTCTTCTTTTTGTTCTTAATTCCTCTCGTTTTGG
>JAZRCL010000015.1:0-28928 GCA_045659745.1 Eubacteriales bacterium | reverse complement strand
AAATCTTCGCCTGCGCCCTTTGGACCCAGGCTTCGTTGTTTATTATCAATCAATAACCCTGACCGTCAATTCCCTTAACCGCCTTAACCACGCGACTTGTTCCAAGTCTTGACGCGCCCGCGTCGATGAACGCCTGAGCGTCCTCAAGTCCCGAGATGCCGCCCGCAGCCTTAACAAGCACGCCCTCGCCTACGTTCTCATACATAAGCTTTACGTCAGGAAGGGTAGCACCCGCTGTGGAGAAGCCCGTTGAGGTCTTAATATAGTCCGCGCCTGCTTCTGTGACGAGTTTGCACATACGGAGCTTTTCGTCCTCAGAGAGAAGACAAGTCTCAATGATGACCTTGAGTATCTTTTCGCCGCAAGCCGCCTTGATCTGACGGATCTCTTCGCATACTTCTGCGTCCTTGCCCTCGCGGAGAAGTCCGATGTTTATTACCATATCTATCTCGTCTGCGCCGTTGTTGATTGCGTCGGTCGTCTCAAACACCTTAACGGCGGTTGTATTGTAGCCGTTGGGGAAGCCGATAACCGTGCAAATTGCGAGCTTTTCACCTACGTATTCCTTAGCCTGCTTTACAAAGCTCGGGGGAATACAAACCGATGCGGTGGAATATTTCATTCCATCGTCGCAAATAGCTTTGATGTCAGCCCAAGTAGCCGTCTGAGAGAGAAGTGTATGGTCGCATTTTGATAAAATATTCTGAATATTTTGCATAGCAAATTCCTTTCATTTTTGTACTAATTTGATTATACAGAAAAAAATGCACAATGTCAAGAAAAATTCATATTTTTGTAAATATAACCGCAAAAAATTGAAAATCCTTATATTCAAAAGAAAAACTACGACATGACAAAAAAATCTGCAAAAAATAGTCACAAAAACACACTGGGAGATTTAGCAATTTACACGAAAATTCTTCCAAACACAAAAAAAGTGTTGCTAAGTGTCGATAGTTGTGATACAATATAGAATAGGATTACGATGTGTAATTGTGTCATGTCGTAGTAAAGGGGATTTTATGCCCGTTTTTAAGTCGATATTAAAGTTATCTAACTTTAAGCGACAGATTTGACAATTTGATTTAAGTTTGTTGTATACGAAAGGGATTATTATGATTTATGATCTCCAGAAGGCAAGCCTTTGGAAAAGAATATCGGCAGGTCTTTTAGACTTAATTATATTTGTGGTGGTGGCAATAGGAATAGCATCCTTTATGGCATTCCTTCTTAAATACGATGACAAGATGGATTTTATAGAGGAAAGAAAAGCCGTTATCGTAGAGAAGTGTGAGGCAGAATACGAGGTTGAGCACGGTAAGAGGGTAGAGCTTGATCTGAGTAAAGGCTACGAGGAAATGACCGACGAGCAGAAGGAATTATATAATATGGTCGACGAAGCGCTGGGTAAAGACAAGAACTTGTCCATAACTTATACGCTTTTGCTCAACTATACCTTGCTTATGATGGTGGTTAGTACGTTCATATCTTACCTTATATTTGAATTCGCTGTGCCGTTGCTTCTTAAGAACGGACAAACTATCGGCAAAAAGATATTTGGTCTTGGCGTTATGAGAACCAACTCTGTTAAGGTATCGCCGATGGTACTGTGCGTACGTATGCTTCTCGGAAAGTGTACGATAGAGACAATCGTGCCTATATTCATTATATTAATGATGTTTTTCGGAATTATCGGTCCTGTCGGCCCCATAGTTCTCTTGGCAATTCTTATTCTCCAGATAGTTATGATGTGTGTCACACACACCAATTCTACTATACATGACTTGATATCCGACACTGTAGTTGTGGATCTTACAAGCCAGATGATATTTGAAAGCGAACAGGCAATGATAGATTATAAAAAGAAGCTTCACCAGGAAGAGGTTTCCCGTTCGTCCTATTAAATAGTCCAAAAATAAAAAAAGTATATAAACAACAATGGAGGTTAGATGAAATGAAAGTTGAATTACGAAATCTAACAAAGATCTTCCCCAGCCGCAATAAGAAGGCGGGCGGTGAGGTAATAGCCGTAAACGACTTTACCTTTACTATTCCCGACGGTAAGCTCGTCGGACTTCTCGGTCCTTCCGGTTGCGGAAAGTCCACGACGCTTTATATGATAAGCGGCTTGCAGAAGCCCTCGTCAGGACAGATCTTTTTTGGTGAAGAAGATGTAACCACACTTTCCCCCGAAAACAGAGGAGTAGGACTCGTATTCCAGAACTACGCCCTCTATCCCCACATGACCGTACAGCAGAACATCATGTTCCCCTTGCAGAACCTTAAGGGTAAGGACAAGCTTACAAAGGAACAGATGCTTGAGAGCGCATATACGGCAGCAAAGCTCGTTCAGATCGACGAGCTTATGGACCGTAAGCCCAGTGAGCTTTCCGGCGGTCAGCAGCAGAGAGTTGCTATCGCGCGTGCACTCGTAAAGATGCCTCGCGTGCTCCTTCTTGACGAGCCTCTCTCCAACCTTGACGCAAGACTCCGTCTTCAGACAAGAGAAGAGATCCGCCGTATCCAGAAGGAAACGGGAATTACCACAGTATTCGTAACACACGACCAGGAAGAGGCAATGAGTATCTCCGATATGATCGTAGTTATGAAGCTCGGTGTAGTTCAGCAGGTAGGCGCACCTCAGGAGGTTTATGACAATCCCGCTAACCTCTTCGTTGCAAAGTTCCTTGGAACTCCTCCTATCAACGTATTCAAGGGAACAATAGCAAATGGAAAGCTTATTCTCGGCGAGAATACAGTTCTTGACGTACCCGGTATTGAAGACCGCGAGGTATTCGTTGGTATTCGTCCCGAGGGATTTGTTCTTGACGATAACGGACCTATGGTATGTAAGCTCAATAACGTTGAGGTTATGGGACGCGATATGAGCGTTGTTTGCGAGCATTCAGCTTCCGTTAATCCCATTGTTCGTGCTATTATTAATTCTGACAACAAGGTTGACCTCACGTCTGAGACAGTTTCTTACTCTCTCAAGCCTCACAAGGTATTTATCTTCGACGCTGAAACAGAAGAAAGAATATATTTTTAAGGAGGTAGCGTATGGTTGACAGTAAACATCAATGGAAAGCCTGGCTCTATTTGCTGCCCGCGTTAATTCTGTTGCTGATATTCACCGTCTGGCCTATCTTTAATACAATACGTATGGCGTTTACGGTCTATTGGGACCCCGAAGCGCCTGCAGGCTATGATGAAGACGGCATGCAGATAACCGATGCAGACGGCAACCCTTTGTGGGGAGCATATATGCCATATAGCATCTCAAAGGAAGTGGGCAATAATAAATTAGAGGACGGAGATCCGGACAAGGTCCGCTTTGAATTTGGACTGGATAACTTCAAGACGGTTCTTACTTACGATGGCTTCTGGACGATTATGAAGAACACAGTTATTCTTTGTATTCTCACAGTTCCGATCTCAACGTTCTTGGCTCTTATCATCGCGGTTTGTCTTAATGCGATAAAGCCGCTTCAAAGACTTTTGCAGACAATATTCTTCTTACCGTATGTTACCAACTCCATCGCTATAGGAATGGTATTTGCCGCAATGTTCAACATCGTAGGTGTAAATACCACAGATCCTTCGGCGAGTACGTCAGTAGGTATAGTAAATGCGGTGCTAGGTGTATTTGGAGTAGATCCTATAATCTGGGTAAACCAGGGATCTACTTATTGGGCGAATATCGCGGTAATGGTAATATATATCGTTTGGAACGCGCTTCCGTTCAAGATACTCATTCTCTTGGGTGGACTTCAGAGCGTAAACAAGCAGTATTACGATGCCGCAAAGATAGACTCCACTCCCAAGTGGAGAGTATTCTCGAGAATAACAGTTCCGCTTCTTTCTCCTATGATAGCTTACGTTGTAATCACAGGCTTTATCGGAGGATTTAAGGAATATACCAGCATCGTTGGTATTTTCGGAGAGGACATGCAGCCTCCCGGAGCGGAGATAGGCGTTGCGAGACTTCAGACCATGGTAGGTTATATTTACGAAAACCTCGGTGATGGAGAGGGAATAGCTTCTGCCTCGGCGCTTCTGTTGTTCGTGCTTATTTTCGCGGTTACTCTTGTTAACCTTGCGGTAAGCAAGAAAAAGACGCATTATTAATTAAGGAGGTACGAAAATGGCTAATCAAATGAGAGTATTGACCGAAAAAGACCTCCAGCAGGTAACAACGCGTCAGAAAATTATGAAGGTAATAACTCAGATAGCTCTTTATCTTTTCCTTGGTATAATGGCTATCATAGTTATCTTCCCGTTCTATTGGATGATCATTTCCTCACTTAAGTCGCTTGCGGAATATAGAGCTCCTACTCCCACGCTTTTCCCGAGAGAAATCATCTGGTCCAACTATCTGGATGCCTTCACAGAAGCTTCGCTTCTTAACCTCTTTAAGAATACGATTATAGTTGGTCTTGTATCGACTGTATTGTCGTTGGTTATAACTATTATAACCGCGTTCGCATTCGCTCGTCTTGAATTCAAGGGAAAGAACGCGCTTTTCGCGGCACTTCTCGGTACGATGATGATTCCCGGTGAGCTTTTCACAATTACAAACTTTACTACTATCACTCAGTTCGGCTGGTACAAGAACCCCAACTGGTTTGAGGGTTATGCGGTGCTTATAGTTCCGTTCCTTGTAAGCGTATTCTATATATACCTTCTCAAGCAGAACTTTATGCAGATACCTAACGAGCTTTACCTCGCCGCTAAGGTTGACGGTACGAGCGACTTCAAGTATCTTTGCAAGGTAATGATACCGCTCTCGCTCCCCACGCTTATCTCCATTACTATTCTTAAGATGATGGGCGCGTGGAACTCCTACGTATGGCCCAGACTCGTTGCGCATAAGGACTATTACCTTATAACCAACGGTTTGCGATCTGCGTTTACGGATGCAGGTACGGGCGAGGCAAACTTCCCCGTACAGATGGCAGCGGTCACCATAGTATCTATCCCGTTGTTCCTGGTATTCATCTTCCTTCGTAAGTATATTATGAAGGGTGTATCCAGAAGCGGAATCAAGGGTTAATTTAGGTTTATTGACATTTAGTCTTTAACAAATATACAAAACGAAAGGAAACAAACCATGAAAAAAATTCTTGCGATTGTTCTCATGCTTCTTATCTGTCTCAGCTCCTTCGCATTCGTTGGATGTGATAACAACAGACAGCAGGCATCTCCAACTCGTCCTACAGAGCCCGGCCAGACACCCGGCGTTGAGTTGAAGCCCGTTGAGTACGACGTTCCCTCAGTAGGCTACGATGGAAGCGAAGTGACAATTACTTTCTCCCACACAATGGGTCAGGCTCTTCAGGTAGTACTCGATAAGTACATTGTAGAGTTCAACAAGCTTTACCCCAACATCACAGTTGAGCACGCTCAGGTTGGCGGCTACGACGAGGTTCGTGACCAGATCAAGACCGAGCTCACAGCAGGCAACCAGCCTAACATCGCATACTGCTATCCTGACCACGTTGCTCTCTACAACGTAGCTAAGGCAGTAGTACCGCTCAACAGCTTTATTGACAGCACCATTAAGGTAACCGACGCTCAGGGTAACGAGACCGTTCTCGGTCTTACCGAGGAGCAGGTTAACGACTTCATCCCCGGCTTCTATAAAGAGGGAGCAGCATTTGACAATGCAGGCACAATGTACACACTTCCTATGTCCAAGTCCACAGAGGCTCTCTACTACAACAAGACAGCTTTTGACAATTGGGCAAAGAAGTACGCTGAAACAGGCGACGAAAAGTACAACATCAAGGTTCCCACAACTTGGGATGAGATGAAAGAGGTTTGTAAGAAGATCAAGGCACTTGATCCCAAGAGCATTCCTCTCGGATACGACTCCGAAGCTAACTGGTTCATCACCATGTGCGAGCAGTATGACTCTCCCTACACATCCGCTGAAAGAGGAAAGTATTTCCTTTTCAACAACGATCAGAACAAGGAGTTCGTTAAGGAATTCAGAAGCTGGTATGAGGCTGGCTACGTTACAACTAAGGAGCTCTACGGTGCTTACACATCCGGTCTCTTCGTATCTGAAACAGAAGAGAGAAGCTATATGTCTATAGGTTCTACGGGTGGAGCTTCTCACCAGGTTCCCAAGCCTTCTGACGGAGTATATCCCTTCGAGGTTGGTATGGCTCCCATCCCTCAGGTTGATCCCGAAAACCCCAAGGCGATCTCTCAGGGTCCTTCGCTCTGTATATTTGATCAGGATAACAAGCAGGAAGTTGTTGCTTCTTGGCTCTTTGTAAAGTTCCTCACAACTAGTGCATTCTTCCAGGCAGAGTTCTCCATAGCATCCGGTTATATGCCTGTTATCAACTCTGTTAACGAAGTTCCTGCATATAAGAACTTTATTGAAAGTGCAAACGGTACAACAAAGATCACCGCTCTTTCTGTAAAGCTTGGCACAGAAATGGCAGATTACTACTTTGTATCTCCTGCGTTCAACGGCTCTTCCGTTGCTCGTGACAAGGTTGGCGTTCTTATGCAGTACTGCTTCACACAGCAGTCAAGCGACGTTGATTCTTTGATCGACGAAGCATTTAAGGCGGCTATTAAAGAGTGTAACAACGCTCAGTAAAATTAAAACGCAAACAACAAAAAGAAGAATAATATGAAGAATTTTTCTAAATTATTGATACTTCTTCTGGCGCTCGTAATGATCGTTGGCTGTTTTGCAGCCTGCGATCAGAGCGGGGAACCCACAGGTGAGCCCTCTGGGACCCCCACCGAGACGCCCACGGAGAAGCCCACCGAAAAGCCTGGCGAACCTGAGTTTATCGATTATGCTGCTCAGGTCAAGTTTGACCCTGATTCCGGCAGAAAGATAGCAGAGGTTACGGTACACGCGGCTATTGACGGTGATACAACACATTTTAACGTTCCCAAGAGCTTAGTTCCGTCGGGGATTCTTAAGGCAAGATACCTCGGTATCAATACTCCCGAATCTACTGGAGTTATTGAGCCTTGGGGCAAAAAGGCTTCCAATTATACAAAGGAAGCTCTTGCTAATGCAACCTCTATTTACATTGAATCCGACAGTGCAAAGTGGAATATTGACTCTACAGGTGACAGATATCTCGTTTGGGTATGGTACAAGACTGCAGAAATGACAGAGTACCGCAATCTTAACATTGAGATTCTTCAGCAGGGACTTGCATTTGGTTCAAATGCTGCAGATAATGCCTATGCTGAATACACTATGGGAGCACTCAATCAGGCGAAGACCCTTAAGCTCCACGTTTTCTCTAAGGATAAGGACCCTGATTTCTACTACGGAGGAGTTAACAACGTAACTCTCAAGGAGCTCAAGCTCAACTACGATATGTACGAGGGTAAGCTTGTTCGTTTTGAAGGTACTGTAGCAAAGAGCAGCGGTTCTACCTACTATCTTGAGGACTACGACGCAGAAACCGATATGTACTTCGGTATGCAGGTATTTACTGGATATAACGTATTGGGCGACGTAATAGAAGCTCTTGCGATAGGTAATCGCGTTGTTATGGTAGGAACACTTCAGTACTATGAGCAAGGCGGTACATATCAGATATCCAATATTCAGTATTCTATTGATATGATGGATCCCAACGGTGCTCTCAGCAAGGATGGAATACACATGCTTGAATCGGGACATAGTGCAAGCTACAGTGAGGTAAGCGCGAGTGACATCGTAAACGGAAAGCTCACGATCGACGTGACTACATACGACGAAGATGGAAATGATATAGTGACTCCCACCGAGTTTAAGTACGGTGAGCTTGCTCACTATAGCACAGCTACAGTAAAGAATCTTACTATTAAGAGTATATATACCACATCTAACGGCGGCAACAGCGACGGTGCGCACTCCATAACCTGTGTAGCAGAGGACGGAACAACCATCGTAGTCCGTACGGAAGTTCTCCGAGATGAAAATGGAGAGCTTATTCCTCAAAGCTTCTTCCCCATAGGAAGTAATATCACCGTAAAGGGAATTATAGATTCCTATGACGGTACCTATCAGATAAAGCTGTTCTCAACAGACGACGTCACCTTTAACTGATAATTATTGAACGCTATCATTTGCCTGACGAGGCAGATGATCAAATAAAACATTTTTATGATAAAGAAAAGGAGCTATCATGAAAAAAATTTTAACACTTTTATTGGCGGTAATTCTCGTGCTCTCCTTCACAGCACTCGTTGCTTGTAAGAACAATAACGAGAATCCCTCCACAACTCCCTCCGAGACACCCACAACGGAAACTCCTACCGAAAACGGCGGCGACAACGTTGAGGTAACTGACCTTGAGGCAGCAGCAGAGTACGTTCGTCAGATGTACAAGGATAAAACCACAACCGCTGCTGACTATGAGCTTATCGGCTCTGTTAAGGTATCCGGCAAGACATTTACAATCACATGGAAGGTAAACTCTGACCAGATCACACTCACAGAGGGTGAGGATGGCAAGATAATAGTTGACGTTCCCGATGAACCCGTAGCGGACATCAGCTACGTACTTACAGCAACTGTTTCTGACGCAGAAGGCAACACTGCAGTTAAGGAATTCAACCTTACAGTACCCAAGTTCAAGGTAATGACATACGCAGAGTATGCAAAGAGCGAGAAGGGCGCTAACGTTGTTGTTGAAGGTATCATTACAGGTATCTTCTCCAAGACAAACGGTTCTTCCGGTAACGGTATGTACGTTCAGGACCTCAACAACGAGGGTGGTTACTACGTATACGGCTTTGCTGATACTAAGGATCCCGAGGCTGACCTTGGACTTAAGGTTGGTATGCACGTTATCGTTAAGGGTACATACGACCTTTACAACGGACTCCACGAGGTTGTAGGCGCATCGGTAACTATCGTTGATGAGACCATAACCACCGTAACTCCCGTTGACTATACCGACATTCTTAAGAATGCATCCGCACTCAACATTGATGCACTTGTTGGCAGACAGTCCATGCTCGTAACTATCAAGGGCGTTGAGATCGGTTCTACCGGTGACAACGGCTACTACTACATCAAGATGGGTGAGCTTACACCCTATATCAGAATCTCTTCCTCCAACAACTGTATCACAAAGGCAGAGATCGACGCATTTAAGGCTACACACACAGGTAACGTTGGAAACACTTGTGATGTGACAGGTATCATCCAGCTTTACAACGGCAACTTCTACCTCATTCCCGCAGATGCAAACTGCATCACAAATATTACTGAGCCCGAAAGAAGCGACGCAGAGAAGGTTCAGTTCGAGCTTGATGCTCTCACATTTACAGATAAGATCACAAGCGACAGCGTAATCGACCTTATTCTCAAGGGCTCCAAGTATGAAAATGTTACTCTTGCATGGGCATCCAACAGCGAGTACGCAGTAGTTGCTGACGGTAAGCTCACAGTTAAGGTTCCCGATGAAGACGTTACTGTAACTCTTACAGTTACCGCTACCTGTGGCAGCGAGACAGGCACAGAGACCTTTGAGGTTAAGCTTTCCAAGGCAGTTACACCTATAAAGGATCTTGTTGAGCTTGGCGCTTCCAAGGAGCACAATACTTACACAGATGAAAAGTACCTTGCAGCAGGTGTTATTATTGAGCTTCAGAGTGACAAGTACGGTAACATCGTTATCAGAGATGACGAAGGCAACACCATCCTTGTTTACGGTCTCTACAGCGCAGACGGTTCTACAAGATACGATGCAATGACAGTTAAGCCCGTTGTTGGCGACTACGTAACAGTATTCGGTGTTGTTGGTCAGTACAACGGTACAGCACAGATCAAGAACGCTTGGCTCATGAAGCACACAACTCCCACAACAATTACCGATGCAGTAGTTATGGGTACTGCTAAGGATCACAACACCTATACAGAGGACAAGTACATTGTAGCAGGTGAGATAGTTGATCTTCAGAGTGATAAGTACGGTAACGTTGTTATCAAGGACGCAGACGGCAACACCATCCTCGTTTACGGTCTTTACAGCGCAGACGGTTCTACAAGATACGATGCAATGACAGTTAAGCCCGTTGTAGGTGACAAGATCGTAGTTTACGGTGTAATAGGTCAGTACAATGGCACAGCACAGCTCAAGAACGCTTGGCTCGTAGATTACGAGAAGGGTACTACTCCCGATCCCGATCCTACACCCGATCCCGATCCTACACCCGATCCTGATCCCACTCCCGATCCTGATCCCACTCCCGATCCTGATCCTCAGCCTCCCGTAGTCGGTGAAGAAAAGGTTGTTATTCTTGATATGATGGGCTCAACAAACGTTGTAACTATTACTGACAACCAGTCGATTTACGCTGCTAACGGTATTACCTATACAAACGATCAGGCAAGCAGTACAACTCCCAATAGCAACTATTCTCCTACCTCCTATGCCGCAAGAGCATATCAGGGTTCAACTATCAAGATCGAGCATGCAAGCATGACAAAGATAGTTATTACTCTTGACGATTATCAGGACGGCAAGTATCTTCCCGGCTTTGACGGTATGACAGTTGCAGGTGCAACTATCACACGTAATAATGACGTTGTAACTATCGTATTTGCTTCTGCTACAGACGTATTCCAGTCCGGCGAGCTTGCAAAGCAGGCAAGAATTGAAAAGATCGAGGTTTACACAATTGCTGACGTTAGCGGCGGAACAACCCCTGATCCTACTCCCGATCCTACGCCCGATCCTCAGCCTCCCGTAAGTGGCGACACTCTTACAGCTCTTACAGAGCTCAAGGATGGTGACGTAGTTGTTATCGCAGCTCATGCTTACAACATGGCATTGTCTGTTGAAAAGACCGGTTATTACAACGTTGGTAAGGATATCTCCGGCGGTATCTCCGGACTTGGTGACACTGCTAAGTTCGTAGTAACAAAGAATAGCGACGGTTCTTACACCTTCACATCCAAGACAGGTGTTGTTATCGCACTTGCTGCTGACTATTCTTCCTTGAATGATACAGGCGCTAACAAGTCTTGGACACTTGAGGCTAAGGCTGGCGCTACAGGTATATTCTACGTAAAGAATACAGCTCGTGGCAACTACCTTGAATGGTATGCACAGTATAACAACTGGAGCACTTACGGAACTAGCGACCTCAGCGACCTGTTTGAGATTTCTTTCTACAAAGTTGGATAATTTCTAATATTCATCTTAGCCCCCTGCCAAATGGCAGGGGGCAATTTTTTATTTGGTACTTGAAATTTATGTAGGTTTGTGATATAATATTCGAGATAATATTACAAATGAGGACAAACAAATGCCAATTAAAATAAAAAGACTGTTAGCATTGCTTTTAGTCTCGCTGATTTTACTCGCGGGATGCAAAACCACTCCCGAGCTACCGACAGGTGAAACCCCTACGTATGCTCCTACAGAAGCTCCAACAGAAGCTCCAACAGAGCAGCCTACACAGGCGCCTACAGAAGCTCCGACAAGTGCTCCAACCGAGAAACCTACAGAAACACCTACGGAAAAGCCTACTGAGGATCCCTACAAGGAAGGCCCTGTATTTACTTCTGATCCGTATGTAAACGTCAATATAGAAAAGTTTTATGCAAACTACACTCCCGCGGTTAGTGCGTCCGACGCATATTACAGAACGATCCACTATCTTATGTCGGGTGACATATCCGATCAGGATCAAGCGCCCACGATAGCAGAGAACAGACCTATGGATGACGGGATGTATATCCGCAATACTGCTGCTATATACTCGGCAGACGGTAAGACGTATTTCGTGCTTGACGAAAACGGCCAGGTGGTTAACCGCATATACAAGGACGGTGCGTATGTGACTCTTGAAGAAGTTGCGGCGTACATAATGGCGTTTGGCAATATTCCTCCAAACTACACAAGCAGTAAGAAAACAAAGCCCGCAAATAGTCCTTGGGGCAAATATCTGCGTCTTAATCATACGAAATTTACAGGTGATACGTCAAGATATCCTTATGAGCCAGAACTTCCCAACATAAGCGGATGCGGCGGCGATCTTACGTATTACGAAATAGATATCGGAACTACGGGCACTGACTGCGATCCCGGCTACTATGCCACTATATATAATAACGGCACGAGCATCACGCGTGGAGCGGCGAGAATAGTATACACGCGCTTCGATAAAAACGGCGACCACATTATCGACGTGAACGAAAGATACGTGTTCTATACGTATAATCACTATAACGATTTCCAGGAATACCTCAATTACGAGGGCGGTTGGGGCGAGATGTTTGGCAACATCACCGGCGGCGGAACTATCTCCAGCAAGTACGATTATAATCCCACGCCGTACGTCGAGGTAATAAGAGACGACTTTACAAGACCTCACACTCGCATTATATCCATTGCGGCAATTATACCTTACTATTACAAGGAAACGGCCTTTGCGGCATAAAAAAACACCGAAGCCATTTGGCTTCGGTGTTTTTTTATTATATTCAATTATCCGTTGTCGCGAACTTTTGGAATACTTCCATATTAGTTCTTGTAAAGAGCAGAGGAGTGACAGTGATAAGGTTTCTGTGTATTGCAACGGTATCTCTGTCAAGATTGTCGGGCTCAACATCGGGCACAGGACCGCCGACCTGAATATAAATGTCGCCCTCTTTTCTTACAAAAGCGTCGGAATAATACATAGAGCCCTGATAGGTCATTCTTATTCCGTCCACCTTGTCGGGAATATTGACGTTGTACAGATTATTCTCCTCAAAAAGCTTATTTTCACAGATATATTCGTAAACGGCATCAAGATATGTTGCCGCAATTTCCTGCGTGTCAGGGAAGGTAGAGAAGGCAATCGCCGCGGGAATACCGCACTTTGCCGCCTCAAATATCGCGCCAACAGTGCCTGAATACACGATGTCCTCGCCCACGTTTACTCCGCGATTGATGCCCGAAAGCACAAGGTCGTATTTTTCCTTGAGTCCAAAAACGCCAAATCGCACGCAATCCGCAGGAGTGGAATCCATAGAATAAACGGTTATTCCGTCAATAATATCAACCTTTTTTATTTCTTGGGGATTTATAAAGTCAATGCCGTGGCTTTTGCCGCTCTGTTCGGTCTTGGGAGCAATTACGGTGACGTCGCCCAGCTTTTTTGCCCACTCCGCGAGCAGACGGATACCAACGGCGTCAAAGCCGTCGTCGTTGGTAATCAAAATTTTCATAACCAGCCCTCGTTTTCTTGTTTGTATTTTCTTATTATCTCGTCGGCTTCGGCAAGCATAGTCTTAATTTCCTTTTTGGAGTAAAGAGTAGAGCCCGCCGCACAGGCGTGACCGCCGCCGCGGTATTTTTCCGCCAAGTCACTGATGGGAACAAAGCGCGAGCGCAGACGCACACGGATATTTTCGTCAGTCTCGATAAACGCTATCCAGATAAGCGAGCCGCGTATGGAGTCCATATAGGACACGCACGAGCTTGCCTGTTCAAGTGTAAGCCCAAGCTTTTTCTGCATTTTTTTGGTCACAAAAATGTATGTGACACCATTCTCGGTCTGCTGCATCTTTTTATGCACGAAGGATTCAAACTTAAAGTCCTCAAGCTCCTTGAGATAAAGATTTGCGTAGAGAACGTCAGTGTTGATGCCCTGATCTAGCATAAGTCCCGCAAGTCTCATTGTCTCGCCTGAAACCTCGCGATAACGGAAGCGACCCGAGTCGGTCACCATACCCGTGTATATATAAGTTGCCGCCTGGGAGCTTATCTTAAGCTCATCAGAGAACGTGTCGTAGAAATGCGCTATCATCTCGCAAGCGGACGAGCGCTCCTCCTCGACCCACTCGTAATTTGCATACGAGTCTATCGGGATGTGGTGATCAATTTTTATAGTCTCTCGGCAAAGGGAAAATTTTTGATTGGAAACCCTTTTTGCCGTGCCTGTATCAATTATTATACCGAGCGCGTCGGAATATTCCTCGTCGGGTAAAAGTGCGTCCTCACCGCCCATAAACGAAAGGTAATCCGAAAAATCGCTATTCTGAAGATATATCTGCTTTTCGGGATAGGTGAGTCTGAGTATTTCCGCAAGGCCTTTTGTTGAGCCTACCGCGTCGCCGTCGGGACGGAAATGACGGAAAATAAATATTTTATTATATTCCTTGATCTTATCAAGAACTGTTTGCATATTCTGGTTTACCATAAATGAAATTCCTTTATTTGTTGTAAGCGTTAAGGTCTTCGAGCATTCTCATAGCCTCGTCTCTGTCCTTCAAGGTCGCGCCGCTTGCTTTGGCGTGACCGCCTCCACCGTATTTTACGGCTATGGGGTTAATATTAAACTTGTTTGAGCGAAGCTCTGCAAGTACTCCGTTGTCTGTTTCGGTGAAGTTTACCCAAATATCCACGCCGCGAATGTCGCTCATAGTGCTTACCATACTGCGAGAGATAGTGAAAGTGTCAACGCCGTATGACTGCGCTTCTGTTTTATCCGTGTATATGTAAGCCACGCGATAATCCGTAAACTGAATCTTGAGAATAAACTGCGCGCGCAGACGAATGTATGAAAAATCGTCGGCATACAGATTTGAATATATCTCGTTTGTATCGAATTTCTGTTCCATAAGCTTGCTTGCAAGACGGTGAGTGCTGCTTGAAGTGGAGTCGTAGCGGAAGCGACCCGAGTCTGTCACCATACCCGTATAAAGCGCCTTCGCAGAAGCAGAGGAGAGGGAAAGGCCACACTCAAGTGCAAATTCTGTAATAAGACCGCAACAGCTCTCGTAAGAGGTATCTGTCACCTCAACGTCCGCAATTTTCTCGCAGAAAATGTGGTGGTCTATACGCGCGGTTGCCTTTGCTGTCTTATATCTCTCGTCAGAGATAAGATGAGATGCCGACGTATCAAGAATTATTGCCAGCGCGTCCGCATACATAGAGTCGTCTATCTCGTCCATGGTGGAATTGTCCATAAAGGAATAACGCGCGGTCATATCACCAACCTTATAAATTTCTTTTTTTGGGAAATTTTCCTTGAGGATATGATAAAGACCAATCTGGCTGCCAAGCGCGTCACCGTCGGGATTTTTGTGACGGTGAATGATTATTCTGTCGTAATTTTTAATTTGCTCTAATATCTGATCAAACATAATTATACTCCGGGTATGTTATCAAAATATCCGCGGTAAACCACGGGGTAGTTGGCATTGGGGAACATATACTGGTGAAGCTCGATAAAGTAATCGTCCGTCATGCTCGCAATAAAGTCAACAACAATCTGGTTGGGCTCGGTTTTCTCGTAAGGAGATCTGCGTGTATGATGCAGATTGCTTACGGGATCAATGTGGAATTTGTAAATGGGTGAGTTCTTATTGCCTGCCTTGAGGTCGTCAAGAAGCTGACCGTAAATATCCGCCATCATAGGCTTGACTGTGAGATCAAGACGTGTATTTTTCGCCGCGTGATTATAAATTTTCGCGTAGTTTTCAAGCTTGTACTTACGGAGAGCCTCAAAATGCTTGTCGTCAAGTGTGATATAGGGCTTACCGTAGCTGTTTTCAATAATGTTTACAACGAGATTGTTGATTATCTCGGAATTGAGCGAGCCTATCTCCTCGTCGTAGAAATCGTCCGCCTGCGCGGTGTTTGTCAAAATTGCGTCCTGACGGTCGCGTCCGAGATATGCGATAATATCCGAAATACGAACCACCGCGCCCTCAAGCGTGCAGGGCATAATGTGGTTTGCAAAATTTATATCCTCGCTGCATCTCTCCATCTTCTTGTCAAATTCCTCAAAGTCATATATAGGCTCGGGGATATACTGGTCAAGCTCGATCTCGCCGTTGTGAGCCGCGATGTCGTTCAAGGTCTGGAGCGAGATGTTGAGAGGGAATATATTGTCAAGTACACGCACGGACTGAATATTGTGCATAAAATGCTTGCCAGCGTGCTTGTAGTAAAGCTCGTCCAGATATTTCTCGCCCGTATGCGCAAACGCAGGGTGACCCATATCGTGACCTAAAGAGATTGCTTCAATAAGGTCAAGATTGAGGTGAAGAGCGTTGCCTATGGTACGAGCAATTCTCGACACGAACTGAACGTGGAGATTACGTCTGGTCACGTCGTCGTTTTTGACGAGAGAGAATACCTGAGTCTTGTCCGCATATCTGTTGTAATAAGGGCAGTGTATTATTTTATCAATATCACGCATAAAGGGAGTACGCCATACGCTTGCTTTGTCTTCCTCGGGGAAGCGGCGAATAACGTTGTTGCTGTCAAAGCCGACTCTGTTATATGTCGATGTACGGTTTTCGTATTCCATACGTTCACTTAGAGCCTTCGAAACTTCTTCGTGCTTACGCATAAAATCCTCCTTGATTTTTTATTCTGAATTAAATTACTGTTCAATTGCCTTTTTCCAGCAGTGGTGACACATAGCGAGGTAAGAATCGTTTCCGCCGATGAGTATCTGACCGCCCTCGGTGACAACCTTGCCGTCGCAAATTCTTGCATTTACGATAGCCTTATTTCCGCACGAGCAGATGGTCTTTATCTCGTTTATGGAGTCAGCTACCTCGAAAAGACGGCGGCTGCCCTCAAAGAGATTAGTCAGAAAGTCCGTGCGCAGACCAAAGCAGAGAACAGGCAGATCCAGCGTGTCAACTATTTTGCGAAGCTGATCAATCTGGGCTGATGTAAAGAACTGACATTCGTCAGCAATAATAACGTGGCATTCGCGGTGATTTTCAAATTCCGCTAAAATATTCATTTCTCTTGATACAACGAATGCATCTGCCTCAAGTCCTATTCTTGAGCGAACTATACTTTTTCCGTCGCGGTCGTCGAGAGCAGGCTTGATAAGCCAGACCTTCATACCGCGTTCCTCATAATTAAACTTTGTGATAAGCGCGTTTGCGGTTTTCGACGAGCCCATAGCTCCGTACTTGAAATATAATTTTGCCATTTGTCATACCTCTTAAACAACTCATTATGTGAGCAGAGCACACAAAATAATTATATCATATTTTATCACAAATTGCAAGACACTTTTATTTATTTTAAGAAATGTAATATGTATTTTAATAATATCCTCAAAAAATTCACATCCAGAATTTACAAGCATCACTTTTTTGTCAAATTCTCTTGCTTTTTCTTGATTTTTGTTATATAATATACTATGTATATTTATAATTTACAGTTGATTTTTTCAACAGAGTGGAGAAGATATGCAAAAATTAACGAATGTCGCCGGATTTGACAATATAAATGCATATATAAACTATAAGCTTGATTTGTTTTCCCAAGAGGAGAAAAACTGCAAGACCTTGTTCAGATATATGTTTTCCGAGCGCGAGAACACAATGGCGGAGACGTCAGACGGATACCGCATAAAAAAGCTAACTTACGGTCAGTGCTTTGATGATATATTAAAGCTTGTCCCGTCGCTCAAGGAGCTTATCGGCGCACCCCATAATTCCATAGTCGGACTGTATATGCAGAACTCGGTCGATTGGATAAAAATGTTCTGGGGAATAATCGCCTGCGGCTATAGACCGATTTTGATGAACTCCAGAATAAGCGATGCCGTCCTTGAGAAAATGATTGAGGAATACGGTGTCTTTGCAGTAATATCAGACGGCAAAAAATTCTCCGTTTCTACGGTAATTGCCGAGGAAATCAAGCCCTGCGAGATCGCGGCGGTATACGATGAGTTGGACTTTGCCGACGAGGTAATGTTTATGTCCTCGGGAACAAGCGAGAGCATCAAGCTCTGCTCGTACACAGGCGAGAATTTCTACTATCAGATATGTGACAGCTCAAATATCATAAAGCTGTGTCCCGAAATAAAAGAGCATTACGGGGGCGAGCTCAAGCACCTTGCAGTGTTGCCGTTCTACCATGTTTTTGGATTTATCGCAGTATATCTCTGGTTTGGATTTTTCTCCCGTACCTTCGTATTTCTCAAGGATATGCGTCCGCAGACTCTGCTCAATACCATAAAAAAGCACAAGGTCACGCACATTTTCGCCGTGCCTATGGTATGGGAAAAGGTACATAGCGAGGCGATCAAGAAAATACAGGCGCGTGGAGATAAGACGTACGCCAAATTCTGCAAGGCAATAAAGTTTGCAAATGCGGGTGGACCTATAGGCAAGCTTATCCAAAGGTTTGCCCTGAGGGAGGTGCGCGACGGACTCTTTGGAGATAGTGTACTGTTCTTGATTTCAGGTGGAAGCTCAATAAAGCAGCAGACGCTTGAATTCTTCAACGGAGTCGGATACCATATAGCAAACGGATACGGTATGACCGAGGTTGGAATTACGTCCGTTGAGATATCCTCGAAAAATAAGGTGCTCAACAGCGCGTCAATCGGCGCTCCGTTCTCCTATACTCAATATAAAATATCGGATAGCGGGGAGCTTCTGATAAAGGGCAAGACCCGCGCTGACAGTATAACTCAGAATGGGGTCTGCAAAAAAACTAATTACGACGAATGGTTCTGTAGCCGCGACCTTGCAACCTATGTGGACGGAAGATATTTCATTCACGGCAGAGCCGATGATCTTATTATTGGCAGTGACGGAGAAAATATTTCGCCCGACGCTATCGAGGCTCAACTCAATATTCCTCATGCGGACAAGCTTTGTCTTTTCCGCAGTGAAGACGGAACCCCGGTTTTGATAATAAGCGCGCAAAAGTGTTATTCACACGAAACGCTTGACGCAATAGTGCAGTCTGCCAAGGAGCAGCTTAAAGCGTCACGCGTGGATACAGTGGTCAAGAAAATAGTCGTCACGACCGACCCGCTTATGTCACCGGGTGAGTTTAAGGTGAGCCGCAAGAGAATAGCGAGAATTTTCTCGGGTGGCGGATTTAATCTCATAGACGGAGAAAACAGGGAAGTCTTTTCTGAGGTGGCAACTCAGCTTGAGCGCGAGGTCAAGGAGCTTTTCGCTCATGCATTGAGAATAAGCCCCGACGAAATAAAGCTTTGCGACGATTTCTTTATGGATCTCGGCGGCACGAGCCTTGACTATTTTACGTTGGTTGACAGTATTAAATCACAATACAGCACCGACATTCCCTCAAATCTCGACAAGACCTTATCTACAGTAAAAGAAATTTGTGACTATATAAAGAAAAGGACGTAAGGAAAAATGGTAAAATCACTTAACACGAAATGGAAGGAATTTTTATTTGCTTTTTCAGGATTTGGACCTAACTTTTTGATGGTTGTGATGAGCGCATATTTCTCAGACGCTATAAATCCCGCTGCTCTCGGAGAAGGACAGACCTTCCAGGCTATCGCGCAGGGCACTTGCTTTGTGCTTCCCGGTTTGTTTTCCATACTCTATGCAATAGGAAAGATCTTTGACGGTATAATCGACGTGCCGTTTGCACATATAACCGATACGCTCTCAACGAAATGGGGACGTCGCCGTCCTGCAATAGCAGTATGTATGGTTCCCATGACCGTATCCTTTGCACTGTGCTGGATCCCCATAGGCGGAGCTGAGAATCAGCTTTTGAATACAATCTGGATAGCATTCTGGGCAATAGTATTCTTTGCAACCTATACAATGTGTCTTATCGCATTTTACGGATCACTTTCCACGGTCTGCAGCGACGAACATCAGAGACTTCGCGTTTCGGGATACAAGTCATTCTTTGATACTATCTCGTACTGTCTCGTTTACGCACTCGTTCCGCTTCTTCTTGACGGAATGAAGATGAACATAGACAAGTTCGTATTCATGTGCTTGCCCCTTATGCTTTCGATAACCATACCTCTGTTTATGATAAAAGAGGGAGAAAAGTACGGTTATCCCGAGAATCAGGGATTTGTGCCTGAGAAAATAAGCATAGTTAAGAGCATAAAGCTTACGCTCGGCAATCGACTTTTCAACTCCTGGAACATTGTAAACTGCTGTACCTTCTTTGGACTTCAGATGTTCCTTGTCGCAATGAACGCGATGATAATAGGCGGTATGGGCTTCAACGGAGCAGAAATGGCGCTCGCCAACACCTGCGCGTTTGCTCCCGTTCCGATAATGCTTTATCTTTTCAATAAAGTGAAGGCGAAGAAGGGACTCCGCTTTACTTATCAGACCTGTCTGCTTGGCTTTGCGGTAGCTATTATGTCCTTCTTCTTTGCATCAAAATTTATGATTCCCGACAATAAGATACTGCAGTACGTTATTATATGTACAGGTAGTGTGCTTGGAAGCTGGTCTATAGGAGCGTTCTTTATGATGTCCTATCTTGTTCCCGCGCAGATATCAAGCGTTGAGGAAAAGCTTACGGGTGTAAATCATTCTGCGATGTACTTTGCGGCTCAGGCATTGTTCTCATCCATCGTGAGCGCTATATCGGGCACGCTTGTATACGAAAACCTCAAGATGCTGTTCTTCAAGAGAGGCGGCGGAATCGTATGGGCGGAGAATATAGGCGAGGCGGCTGAGAAATTCGGCGTTGAAAGCACGCAGGTATTCAACTTCGGAACTATGATAATTCCGTTTATCGTTGCGGTTGTATGTATCCTTGGATTCTTCCTTGCATTCAGAATGCCTAAGAACTATTCTCCCGACCTTGTTGCAAAGGAGCTTAAAAAGTCCAATCCCGACCTTGATATATCTAAGTACGAGGAAGGCAATTACGTTGAAGAAAAGAATGAGAAGGGCGAGATCATATTCGTTCAGGTTGGTCTTACTATTCTTTCGGGCTTTATATTTGGTTATATCTGGCTTGCATTTATGCTCAAGGCTCTTAAGGAGCTTGTAGGTACAAAGGCAAGAGTGCTCTGGTGGGTACTTTGCGGATTTGTTCCTTTTGGATCAATATATTTCGCTATTAAGACACATAAGAAGCTCTCCGAAACCCTTGCACAGTACGGCAAAAAGCCCGTTGGCTGTCTTGGACTTTGGATAGCTCTCGGCGTAATTTTCCCTGTGCTTCCCGTAAATATGATTCTTCTGGCTCTTATTCAGAGCAGCATCAACCGTGTGTATGCGGCAGAAGAAGCAGCAGGAGAATAAGATGTTCAGAATTTTTCTTTCATGCTTTGTAAAAATTACAGGCTATATACCTCAAAAGTTATTTTTCAGAACAAAGGTGCATTATCAGGACAAGCGCGCGCAGTCAAGACGTATCAAGGGCCGCGCAATAATCGTCAGCAATCACCGTTCGGTGTGGGATTTTGCTATGATGCTGTTCCTGTTTCCGACCAGACATCCCCGATGCCTTGTCGCTGAGCTGATGTTTGAGAAAAATCCGGTATTTGCCTTCTTTCTCAGGGCAATGGGAAGTATCAGGGTAGACCGTAATTCTCATGACTTTTCATTCATTGAAAAATCTGTAAAAGTACTTGACAAAAATCAGGTGCTTGAAATATATCCCGAGGCAAGAATTCCCGAGCCTTACGAGGAAAGACCCGTAGCGTTCACTCCAAGCGCAGTTTATATAGCGCTTGAGAGCGGAGCGCCGATAATCCCCGTATTCACACAGGGAAATTACTTTAATAAGCCTAAAAACCACGTTATCATCGGTAAACCCATATACGCCCGTGACCTTTATAACGATTCATTGTCCGAGCGTGAAAATATAGAGATTATAAACAACATTTTAAGAGAAGAAATAATAGAGCTTGAAAATGAACTCAACGACAAAATCAAACAGTCAAAATCCTAAGAAAATAGGCAAGTATTTTTTATACGACCTCGTAAAAATAACGGGCTGTCCGTCCGCGCTTTTGTGGACTCGCCCGAAGGTATATGGAATTAACGGTAAAAAGCCCGAAAAAATAAAGGGCGGAGTACTTATTTCAGCAAACCACATGAGCTTTGAGGATCCTATAATAGTTCTGTGCGCATTTTGGTACAGACGTATTTTCAGCCTTGCAACCAAGGATCTTTACAAAAATAAATTACTGAATTTTATGTTTAACTGTATGCACTGCATTCAGGTCGATAAGCAAAATTTCAGTATGAGATCGCTTCACGCAGTATTTGAATATCTCAGCGAGGAGAAAGCGGTCCTGATATTTCCCGAGGGCGGAGTTAATTTGCAAAACACGGAAATGAGCAGCTTCAAATCGGGAGCGGTGCTTATGGCGCACAGAACCAAAAAGCCTATACTTCCCGTATATCTTGTAAAACCTGAAAAGTGGTATCACCGCCGCATAGTTATAGTTGGTGAGCCGTTTGACGTAGCGACGGCACTCGGTGACCGTCCCACTATGCAGGATATGGCAAGAGTAAGCGAGGAGCTTCGTCAGAAAGAGCTCGAGCTTTGTGAATATTACAACAACATCAACAAGGAGAAAAACAAATGAGTACAGTTTTTGACAATTACACAGACGCGCAAACGTTAGCTAAAATAGTAGATTATCCAACGGTAGCAGATATGTGGGCGCATAGCGTAGCTACATACCCTAACAATATTGCAGTAGTTGACAGAGGAGAGTACACCTTCGCCGCTCTTGACGAGAGCGTAGCTAAATTCCGCACGGTGCTTAAGGAGCACGGCGTAAAGCAGGGTGACAGAGTAGGTATGTATATCCCCAACGGAGTTGACTTTGTAAAGGCATTCCTTGCAATAACCACTCTCGGAGCGGTTGCAGTTCTTATGCCCCCTCACCTTGACGAGATGACGGTGTTTGGCTGCTCATTCAAGTTCTCCTTGTCGGCGCTCGTTTATGACAACGCTTTGAGTGAGAAGCTCGGAATACTTAAGGCTAAAAACCCCAAGGTAGTCACTATCTCCGCAGATCAGACGGCCGACGAGAAGACCGACGCTGTAGCAGTTGACACAAATGCGCCCTGCGCAGTGCTCTTCACAGGCGGAACTACGGGTAGAAGCAAGGGTGCGCTTCTGTCTCACAGAGCAATTATGCGCGGCACGAAGAACGGCTGCTACGGTCTTGGTGACGTATTTGAGCAGAGAATATTCCTCGTTCTTCCTCTTACACACGTATTCGGTCTTATAAGAAATATGCTTACGTCGCTTTACACGGGAAGCTCGCTTTACATTTGCCGCAACAACAAGGATATGTTCAGAGAGATAGCAGTATTTAAGCCCACGGTTTTGGTACTTGTTCCCGCGCTTGCTGAAATGGCGCTCAATCTTTCCAAGCAGTTTGGTAAAAATCTCCTTGGAGACGACATAAAATATATTATCTGCGGCGCGTCCACAGTTGCTCCTTACCTTGTGACCGAGTATCACAATATGGGTGTAACACTTCTCCCGGGCTACGGTCTTACCGAGAGCGCAAACCTCGTAAGCGGAAACCCTGAGGCTATGTATAAGCCCGACTCCGTAGGATTTATCTATCCCGGAATAGACTACAAGATAGTTGACGGCGAGCTTTGTCTCAAGGGTCCCAATATGATGGACGGATACATCGGTGAGGAAGAGGAGAGTGCTATCGCTTACGACGAGGAGGGCTACTTTAAGACGGGCGACCTTGTACGTATAGACGAGGAGGGCTTCCTTTACATAACGGGAAGAAAGAAGGAAATAATCGTTCTTTCTTCGGGTGAAAACGTATCTCCCGCAGAGGTCGAGGCTAAATTCTATGCCATCGACGGTATTCAGGACTGTCTCGTTTACGAGTACAACGGAGTCTTAGCACTTGAGGTTCTTCCTCGTGTGGCAGTTCTTAAGGCTCAGGGAATAACCGACGTTGAGGCATATATCAAGGAAAAGGTGCAGGCAGTAAATCCCACACTTCCTCCCTTTGCGCAGATAAGCAAGGTTATTATTCGCGATAAGGACTTTGTCCGTTCGCCCAGCATGAAGATTGTGAGAGGACAGCAGAACAATGACAAGAATTGAGATAACAGAAAAATTAAGAGACGTTCTTAAAATGGCTATGGGTAATAACTCCGAAGCCCTTGAAACATGCACCGAAAATAGCAACCTTATAACAGACCTCGGACTTAACTCCGTTGGTATACTTTACGTGGTTATAGCTATCGAGGAGTTTTTCAATATCCGATTTGACAACGTTGGATTTGGCGATTTCAAGACGGTTGGCGACGTTATAGACTATATTGAGAGCAAGGTAAACTAATGAAGTGGGAATTAACTCAACCCTCGGCGGGCGATATGGTGCGCGTTCAGCTTGGCGGTATATATCATTACGGTATATACGTCAGTGACGACGAGGTCATACAGTTTGGACTTGCGCCCAGCGCCCGCCGACTTGTTCCCGACAGTGAGATATGCGTTCTTGCTAGCGACATTGACGTGTTTTTGGCGGGAGGCTTTCTTGAGGTAGGTGTTTTCGACAGAAAAGAAAGGAAGAAGCACCGCTCGCCCAAGGAAACAGTAAAAATAGCACGAAGCCGAATTGGAGAGCGTGGTTATCATATACTCTACAACAACTGCGAGCATTTTGCTTATGAGTGCTTGACCGGCGAGAAATACAGCTCGCAAACGGACATGGTTCGCAAGCTTTTTCAGTCTATGCCCGTGCTTGACGTTTATATTGCGGAGATTCCCGACGATATTAAAATCGGAGAGGTCTCTCCCAAGTCACGTCAGGACGAAATATCCGCTTGCTCATGCGAGCGAGTCAAGCGTGAAAAATACTGCGCGTGGAGACTTCTTGAGTACGGACTTCAGCGTAGTCTTGGCAAAAAGATTGCGGATATTGATATTTCAAAGACCGAAAATGGTAAGTGGGTATCTCCTTGCGTGGAATTTTCGCTTTCTCATAGCCATGACGCAGTTTGCGTGGCGGTTTCCCGAAAGCGCGTTGGCGTTGATATTGAGCTTTTGCAGAGCAAGATAAACTCCGAGAGATTTTGCGAGAGAATACTGACTGACGGGGAAGAGGCAGAGTACCGAAAGTTAACGGATAATAAGCTTGAATTTCTGCTTACCAAATGGTCGCAAAAGGAAAGTCTTTTCAAGCTTTCCGGAGAAAAGAGCTTTTTACCTAAAGAACAGGACACTCAAAAGGGAAATGTGGTCAGCAAGACTGTTAGTGTTGCAGGTCAGGAATATGTTTTATCCGTGGCAAGCGACACGCCCGAGAAGCTTCGTGTGTTTGAAAATATCAAGCTGACTTAATCTAATTGATTAAACTTAAAGTGATTGAGCACTAAAAAGTTATTGTAGAAGGAGAATTATTATGTATTGTAAGAAATGCGGTAAATTTATCGAGACCGAAAGCGATTATTGCAACGATTGTGCTCCCAAAGAAGCACCTGTAGAGACTGTAGTAGTTGAAGAGTCTGCTGTAGAAACTGTAGCAGAGCCCGTTTGTGTTCCCGCAGAGCCTGTTCAGCCTAAGAAAGAAGGCAAAGTTATGGACGGCTTTGGTCCTGCGCTCGCAAGTACCATTTTGGGAAACATCGCATATGTTTGCGCATATGTCGCATATCTTTTATATTCAATGGACGGAGTAATGAGCGTCAATACGTACGGACCGACAATTGCTATGATAGTGTTTGGCGTAATTTTTACTATAGTTGCTATTGCATTGGTAATTCCCGCGCTTGTAATGGGTATCAAGTCTATAAATCTTTTCAGATACGCTGTAGCCAATAAACGTGTAAAGCCTATTCCCGCACTCATACTTGGTATTGACGCTACTGTAGTAAGTGTATCTGCCATAATAATGGCCGGCGCAGCATTTTTGATGCTGATTGCTTCAATTTTGGGACGCGTATAAGATTTTTAAAAAAATAATTATATAAAGGATACCATTATGTATTGTAAGAAATGCGGTAAATTTATCGAGAACGAAAGCGATTATTGCAACGATTGTTCTCCCAAAGAAGTGCCCATAGAGACCGTAGCAGTTCAAGGGCCGGTAGCAGAGCCCGTTTGCATTCCCACAGAGCCTGTCAAGCCTGAAAGGCAGGGCAGAGTTATGGACGGTTTTGGCCCTGCGCTTACGAGCGTTATTTTGGGCGGTGAGGTGGCAGCACCTTTGGCAACTGCCGCATATATGCTTCTTTTAATGGGCAGTATGATGAGAGCGTTTGGTGATGCATCCGGTATTGCACTTAAGGCGGTTTGTATAATTTATGTTATTATCGCCATAGGATTTGGCATTCCTTCGCTTGTAATGGGTATCAAGTCTATAAAGCTTTTCAGATCTGCTGCGGACAACAATCGCGTAAAGCCTATTCCCGCACTTATACTTGGTATTTGCGGTACAGTTCATGGCGGCTCCGCTCTTGCCATAGCGGCATCTGTTCTTATGGGAATGCTTGATACCGTGACTGTGATTTAATTTGAATAAGTAGAACTAAACAGACTCGGGCAGCAGCCAAGAATACGGCAGCTGCCCGAGTTTTCTTGTACTGAATTAAGATAAACTTTTATATAATAATCTTGCAAATGTTTGTATTATATGGTATAATCAAGATATGAATATCGTCTGATAATAGGCGAGTATGAAAAAATAATAAGTAAAGGAGAATGTATATGCTTGAAATAAAAAATCTGACAAAAGTATATCGTTCCAAAACAGGCGAATCCGTTCGCGCGCTTGACGACGTAAGCGTGTCTTTTCCTGAGTCGGGAATGGTCTTTATTCTCGGTAAATCGGGAAGTGGTAAATCCACGTTGCTCAACGTCATAGGCGGTCTTGACGGCTATGACAGTGGCGAATTTATCATCAAGGGAAAGTCATCAAAGAGCTTTAGTGGCTCGGATTTTGACGCCTACAGAAACACGTTTATAGGCTTTATCTTTCAGGAGTACAATATTCTTGACGACTTTACGGTTGGCGCAAATATTGCGCTCGCGCTTGAGCTTCAGGGCAAAAAGGCAACAAGTGAGAGCATAAACAACATTCTTGCGCAGGTTGACCTTGTAAACTACGCAAAGCGCAAGCCTAACGAGCTTTCGGGCGGTCAGAAGCAGAGAGTTGCCATAGCCCGCGCACTCGTTAAAGAGCCGCAGATAATTATGGCAGACGAGCCCACAGGCGCGCTTGACTCAAACACAGGTAAGCAGATATTTGACTCGCTCAAGCAGCTCTCAAAAGAAAAGCTCGTACTTATAGTATCACACGACCGTGATTTTGCGGAGAAATACGCCGACAGAATAATAGAGCTTTCCGACGGAAAGATTATTTCCGACGTCACGAAGCACGAGCACGAGAGTGAAAAGCTCAGTGAGGGCGTTGATAAGATAAGCAATCAGATTTTGCGTATCAAAGGCGGATATAAGCTCACCGAAGCCGACCTCAAAATGATAAACGACTATCTTGCTCGTAGCGCGGACGACGTTATTCTTTCAAGCGACGGTCGTATAAACAGCGAGCTTCGTTCGGTAGCTGGAATTACAGAGCAGGGAAATATGTCTGTATTTGAGGGCACGGACGCGGAACGCGACGTAAAGCTCAAGCAATACGAAAAGAAGGACAGCAAATTCATTCGCTCGCGCCTCCCCCTCAAAAATGCGCTCCGTATGGGTGCGAGTGGCTTAAAGCACAAGAAATTCCGTCTTGTAATGACGATATTCTTGTCGCTTATTGCCTTCGTGATGTTCGGATTTGCAGACACTATGGCGGCGTACAATAAATTCACCGCAACAACAGAATCTCTTATTGATTCCAACGTTAAGAACGCATCCATAACACTCGGTGTCAGACATACCAGCACGTACGGTGATAATGATAGCTACACGTATTATAGCACCGCCGCGATGAACGACGAGGACATCAAGTGGCTCAAAGACCAGACAGGTCTAAATTTTGTGCCCGTCTATACGGGAATTACGTACGATCCCTACTACGGCGGATTCTCTGTCAACTCTAATATGCAGAACTTCACCTCTAATATAATCTATACGGGTAGAATTCACGGTCTGGTTGACCTCAGTGCCGAAGAAGTAGCGAACTCGGGCTTTACCGTCACGGGACGCTTGCCCGAAAAGCAGGGTGAGATAGCTATTACTGAGCTTATGTACCGTCAGTTTAACGAATTTGGTTTTGTTAACACTGAAAAGGAAGAGAGTATAAAGGCAGGAAGTGTAACGATGGAGATGGGTACTGCCAACTCCATTATCGGTAAGCATATATCCTTTTCGGGTATGAACGGAATGTATATAGGCGAAAAGGAAATATCCTACGAAATTGTCGGCGTTGTTGACACTCAGTTTGATTACGACAGATACGGCGCGTTCCTCCCCAAGGACGAGGACGACATGATGAACCAGGGCGGAAATGCTATAGGAGAGATGGTTCTCCAGATGGAGATATATAGTGAGCTCGGATACGGATTCCACGGACTCGGCTTTATGTGCAGAGAGGACATCGACACTATTGCAAGCTCAATGAACGCTGTGTACGAGCAGCTCGCAACACATATGAGCGCGTGGAACTCGGAAATGCGCTTTGTGGTGGTTTTACCCTCAACCGATTCCGAAAACCAAGAGCAATACAATCCCTCTTATTCTCAGGTTGCAGACAGCTCGGTGCTTAAGAAGCTTGAGATAACCTGGCTTGACGGTGTATCCCGCGATAAGCTTGCGGCAGATGAGATAGTTCTTCCTTCTTATTTCCTCAATAATTTGATGCGTGAGGAAGCGGTCATTACCCTTGACTCGCAGGCAATAGCCAATGAGGCGGCAAGACTCTATGGCGCAGAAAACTGGGCAGCTACCAAGACGTCCGATAACTATTTCAATAGACTTATGGAAGCGGCGGCTCGTCATTATATTTCTGAAATTGTCTGGGATGAAGAAATGATCTGGAACGTATCTGAATTTGCGCAGATGCAGTACGGACAACAATTGAACGGAGCAGAAGAAGCCAAGGAATTCTGGATACGCTTCTGGTTTGAGGAATACAGAGAAGAGCCTCCCGTTTTCATGAATGACGGTAGCTTCAAGTATAGAAGTGACTTTGACAGAACAGTCAGAGAGGACATTCTTCCTTTCGTAGCGGATATGTACGGTATTCAGGATACTGACGGCATTTCTATTGATAATATCTGG
>JAZRCL010000014.1:0-4677 GCA_045659745.1 Eubacteriales bacterium | reverse complement strand
GTGTAGTTGCCTGCGTCCTGAATGTCCTTGAGCTCTGCGTTGGGTGTGAGGAGAGCGTTGAGAAGAGCCTTCTGAACGTTTCTCATACCGATAACGAGCGCTGCCACACGGTTGATGGAAGCGTCGAAATAGTCAGTAGCGATGAATACTCTGTCAAGGGCATCGCAACGAACGATTTCCTTCATCATCTCTCTGGTCTCGTCGTCAAAGCAAACAACGTGGTCAGAGTCCCAACGGATAGGACGTGTTACGTGGAGAGCGATCTTGTCGCTGAATACGAGGAGCGCGGGAATCTTATCGGAAACTACCTCGGTAGGATGATAGTGACCGTTATCCATAAGAGGAGTGATACCTCTTGTGAGTGCGTATGCGAGGGAGAACTCACCAGAGCCTACTGTGTAGGACTCGACGCCGATACCGAATACCTTGGACTCAACTGTCACGTAAAGCTTGCTTCTGTCATAGCCACAAGCGAGAGCGCGGTGGATAGAATCAGCGTATCTTGCGCGGGGACCCATACGGTCAGCAGGAACGTCCTTAAGTCCGTCGCCTGTCCAGATGTTCATAACACAGGGATAGCCTGTCTCGTTAGCGAAGTACTCGGAAATGCGGATACAAGCGATAACGTGGTCAACCCAGAAATCTCTGATTTCCTTGTCAGGGTGAGAGAGGGTGAGACCGTTTGCCTTGGGGTGAGAGAAGATAGTGGGGTTGAAGTCAAGTCCACAGTTGTGCTTCTTTGCAAATTCTACCCATCTCTTGAAGTGACGGGGCTCAAGCTTGTCACGGTCAACGAAGCCGTCTTCCTCGAAGATAGCGTAGTTTGCGTGAACGTTGATCTTGTGAGTACCGGGGATGAGCGAGAGAGCCTTGTCAAGATCTGCAAAAAGCTCGTCGGGAGTTCTTGCTCTGCCGGGGTAATTACCCGTTGTCTGAATTCCGCCGGTAAGAGGGCCGTCGGTATCAAATCCCTTTACATCGTCTGCCTGCCAGCAGTGCATGGAAATGGAGATGTTGGAAAGCTTCTCAATAGCTGCCTCTGTGTCTACGCCGTACTTTGCATAGATTTCCTTGGCAGAGAGATCACGCTCGTTCTGTGTCATAGTGACCTCCTTGTTTTATGTGTTCTTTTTGTTTTCATTTTTATGGTAAACATACCAATACAAGATATATTATACATTAAAAGTTTTGTTTTTGCAATAGTTTTCCTCAAAAAATAAAGGGATTTTTGACATATTTTTTTATTTGCTTGACAAGAGTTTTTTGGTATTATATAATATTTATATACAGATTAGATTTTGGAGGGTGAAAATGAGCAAAAACACATCCGAGTATAAGAAATATTTTACCTTGAGCTTTGACGATGGTGTTACGCAGGACTTAAGGCTGATAGAAATACTTAAAAAATACGGGGTTCACTGTTGCACATTTAACATAAACAGCGGACTTTACGGCGCAAATTGGGAGTGGGTAGCTACCGCTATAAACTTCCCGGGACTCTCTCACAAGAGATTTACCGAGGCAGAGGTGCACAGCGGCATTTATGACGGCTTTGAGCTTGCCGCGCACACCCAGACACACCCATCGCTCAAAATATACGATAACTCTCCTGAGGACATTATCCGCGAAGTTCAAGTCGATGCAGATAATATTAAGAGTATAACGGGAGTGAAGACCGTGGGTATGGCGTGGCCGGGAGGAGACACGGAGTTTACCGACAAAACGGTTGAGCTTGTAAGTGAGTACACTGATATAAAGTACGCAAGATACGTGACTCCTACGTACAGCTTTGATCTGCCCGAGGAATTTTTGAAGTGGCACCCCACCTGCTCATTTTTGGACAAGCGTCTTTTTGGGCTTGCGGATGAGTTTATCTCGGCAGAGCCCGAGGCGGATATGCTTTTCTACGTCTGGGGACACAGCTACGAGCTTGACGTGACGGGCAACCATTCCTACGAGGATTTTGAGAAGCTTGTAAAGATGATGAGCGAGGCTGAGGACGTCATACTTGTCACAAACGGCGAGTTTTATCAGATCTATAAGGATAAGATACCGTCATATAAGGAGAGATAACATGAGCATTATTGATTCATACGATATTGATAGGGAAGCGGCGATAAATCTCTGCGACGTTTATCCCAAAAGTGAGCATACACTTGACGCGTGTATTATAAATTTTTCGTATAAGATAATGGACGCGCTGCTTGAGGACGGGCTGATAGAGCTTCTTGACGGCGAGGCCATAAGATCGGTTGCGTGTATATATCCTATATACGTATGCAAAGGAACGAATATCGGTATTGTAAAAACAACCATCGGCGCACCCATCGCCGCGGGACTTATTGAGGAGATAGGACATATATTTTCCTGCAAAAAATTCGTTATGTTCGGCTCATGCGGCGGTCTTGACAAGGATATACCGTCAAATAAACTGATAGTTCCCACCCACGCATACAGAGACGAGGGAATGAGCTATCATTACGCGCCGCCGAGTGATTACATAGAAATAAAGAATCACCAAAAGGTTTCAGATATCCTCACGAAGCTTAATATTGATCATATCACGGGCAGAACGTGGACCACGGACGCGTTTTACCGTGAGACTCGCCGAAATATGCAGCTGCGCAAGAGCGAGGGCTGTGTTGCGGTTGAAATGGAGGTCAGCGCATGTCAGGCGGTAGCCGATTTTCGCGGACACGAGTTTTACAACTTTTTGTACCGAGCCGACAATTTGGATTGCTCGCAGTGGGATAAGGGAATTTTGGCAGCCATATCTCTTGACGAAAGACTAAAGCATTTCTTTATTGCGCTTGAAATAGCAAAGAGAATTTAATAAAATCCCGACTGTGAAATACAGTCGGGATTTTATTATTCAGTCAAAAAATTATGCTCAATTGACTTGATTTTCGGAATACTTGCTTTTCTCTTTGCGGGGATATTTCCGCGCGAGAGAATAAAGACACATTCGCAGGATTCAAGGTCAAGATGAACTGCGGTATATACTTCATTTTTGTATTCAACGTGGCGGTATCCGACCTTGTGCCTTCTTCCGCTTATGGGGTCAAGCGCCACGGGGGAAATGCGGCCCTTTATAAACGCGTACCTGTCGTATTTAGAATCCGTGGTGTTTGAGAAGAAGTATATATCCAGCTCGCCGCGGCGCTTGTGAATACGGTTGACCGTGCCGCCGCCCGGGAAGGTGGAGTGAAGCCCGAGACGTGAGAAGTTGGGGTATATGTCACCCAGAGCGTCAAACGTCATATGCTTTGGGAGTCCGCTCATATATACGTCAAGAGGAATATTGAAGGAATACAGAACACGCTTGAGCAACCTCTCGTCGCAGTAGAGCGTTCCGTCGGACGTGGTCTTTGACGAGCAGATAAAATACGCCTCGCCGCCATTCTCATTTTCGTTGTAATAATATTCCTTTATCTTGCTCTGTATAGCCGTCTCGCTTCCGAATATGTAGGATATGGTTTCTCTGACCTCAAGGTCAAGCTCGGTGCCGTACGTATTCTGATGCATAAAGTCGTTCTCGTCGGCTCCTTTTTCAAGGGCGGGGTGGTACTCCGCCGAGAAGCGCGGAAGCCTGCCTGTAGCGATTATCTTACCTCCGTTATCGTAAAATTTCTTTATAAGACGGAGATTTTCAATGCTTATGACCGAAATGCCGGGCAGTATAAGAATGCCAAAGCTGTTTTCCACCGATCCGCTCGTCATACAGAGCTTGTTGCCTGACACGGAGCAGGATGAGCTCATAACACTCGGGTGAATAAGCATACTGTCCTGACCGCAGAAATACGACAGCATATTTATAACGGTCATATAGTCGTTATCCTGCATAACGTTTGGATATTCAAAGCCGCGCTCCTTGGTCTGATAAAGGAATACCTCCGAATGCATTGATTCTATGGGGTAGAGAATGGCTATGTCCGAGACACGAGTTCCGCCTCGGAGCAAATTCCTGCAGCGCGCGTTAAGCTCAACCAGACCGCGTTGGGTAATACTGCTATTGATATTCCACGACAATCCCTGAGGAAGGTGCGCGAGAAGCTTTGTGCATCCGCGGGAATACGCGTTCAAGGTATCCTTGAACAAGATTTTGGGAGAGATTGTGTGATAATTGCCGTAAAGCTCGCAGAAGGTGTCCTTTAGAGCAAAGTTTTCTGCAGCAGATGACGCAAGATTCAATGAGTTTATACCGTACATATACGCCTTGTCAAGCAGTGCGCACGAGGAGTTGGAAAGGTTGAGGAGCGCGTCGCCCACAAGCCACGAGCAGTCCGCAAGCTTTGGCTCGGTAATGCCGTTTATCAGCTCAAGAGAGTTTTCGCTCGCAAAGGAATCAAGCGCGCGGAAAATTCCGTCCGACAGCATTTTGGCGCGGCAGGTCATAAACAGAGACTTAAGGTGAACCGTTTGCTCCCCGACACTGTAAAACAGACAGTTGTAATAGGGCTTTGGATCAAAGCCAAAAAGTTGTGTGAATTTCTCATTGAATGAGTCGTCCCAATTTCGGCGGTTGGGGGAGTCAAAGCAAACGTCGTTCATATAAAGCACGGACAGGGTTTTGCCAACGTGACGTTTAACGTCTTCGCCCAAAAGCTCAAGCACAAGCGACAAGAATTTTTTTGATGCTTCAAAATCAAGCTTGTTTACAGTCCGTCTTGTAGGACT
>JAZRCL010000013.1:0-13204 GCA_045659745.1 Eubacteriales bacterium | reverse complement strand
AGAGCTATGGAAAAGTACGGAATAAACAGCCTCTCCGATATTATCGGTGCGGCTCACTAAATAAAACGGAGGATATTAAAATGGGAAAAGACGTAATTGTAGCTTGTGATTTTGCAAGTGCGGAGCAGGTGTTCAGCTTTTTGGACAAATTTCAGGATGAAAAGCCTTTCGTTAAGATTGGTATGGAGCTCTTCTACGCAGAGGGCACCGAGATAGTAAGACAGATAAAGGCAAGAGGACACAAGATATTCCTTGACCTCAAGCTTCACGATATTCCTAATACGGTTAAAAAGTCTATGGCGGTTCTTTCCCGTCTTGACGTGGATATGACAAATCTCCATGCAGCAGGAACTATATCCATGATGCAGGCGGCAATAGAAGGACTTACCCGTCCTGACGGCACACGCCCCATGCTCAACGCAGTGACACAGCTTACTTCGACCGATCAGGAGAGAATGACAAACGATCTTCTTATCGACAGACCTATCGACGAGGTAGTTATGCACTACGCGCACAATGCAAAGGTTGCAGGACTTGACGGCGTAGTTTGCTCGCCCCTTGAGGCAGGCAAGGTGCATGCGACTTGCGGAGACAACTTCTGCACAGTCACCCCCGGTGTAAGATTTGCAGACGGTGACGTAGGCGACCAGAAGAGAGTTATGACACCCGCGCAGGCAAAGGAGATAGGCTCGGACTACATCGTTGTCGGCAGACCTATCACTGCGGCGGCTGATCCCGTTGCGGCATATAGACGCTGCGTTGCGGAATTCGTAGGATAAAAAGGAGAAATAAAATGCAAAGCTACAAGAGAGAATTTATACAGTTTTTGGAGAGCGCAGGAGTGCTCAAGTTTGGTGACTTTACCGCAAAGTCAGGAAGAAAAATACCCTACTTTATAAACGCGGGTATGATAAAGACGGGCGACGACATCGCAAAGCTCGGCGAGTTCTATGCAAAGGCATATTTTGAAAAGCTTGGCGCAAAGAAGGCAGTTCTTTACGGCCCCGCATACAAGGGAATCTCCCTCGCAGTTTCTGCGGCAGTCGCGCTTTCAAAGAATGACCTCAACGTTCCTTTCTTCTTTAACAGAAAAGAGGTTAAGGATCACGGTGAGGGCGGCGTTTTCGTAGGCTACGTTCCCACACCCAGTGAAGAGGTAGTAATTATCGAGGACGTTATCACCGCCGGCACGGCGATCCGCGAGAGCATGGAGATACTTTCCCACCTTGACGGAGTCAAGGTCGCGGCTACGTTCATTATGGTTGACCGCAAGGAAAAGGGACAGACCGAGAAGGGCGCTATGCAGGAAATCGAGGAGCAGTTTGGCTTCCCCGTATATTCCATAGTTGACGTTTACGACATTATCGAATACCTCGAAGAAGACGAGGCAAATCGCGAGAACGTAGAGAGAATAAAGAATTATCTTGCCGTAAATGGTGCTAAAGTGTAATTGTAATCCCAACGGCAATAAACCAGAAAGGATAAAAAAATGAGCAGAAGTCTTATAGATATAAGAGACCTTTCGACAACTGAAATTGAAGAGCTTATCCGTGTTGCAGAGGATATAATTGAAAATCCCAAGAAGTATTCCGAGGTTTGTCACGGCAAAAAGCTTGCAACGTTGTTTTTTGAGCCTTCAACCCGTACCAGACTGTCCTTTGAGGCGGCAATGTACGAGCTTGGAGGAAACGTTCTGAGTATGTCAAACGCCGCGTCAAGCTCTGCGTCAAAGGGCGAAAGCGTTGCGGACACAGCAAAGACGGTATCCTGCTATGCGGATATAATTGCTATGCGTCACCCGAAGGAGGGCGCGCCGCTCGTTGCGGCTATGAATGCGTCTATCCCCGTTATCAACGCGGGCGATGGCGGACATAATCACCCCACACAGACGCTTGCAGACCTCTGCACCATCTCTCGTGAAAAGGGAAGACTTGACAATCTCACGGTGGGACTTTGCGGCGACCTTAAATTCGGACGCACAGTACATTCGCTTATCGAGGCTCTTTCAAGATATACGGGAATTAAGTTTGTGCTTATCTCTCCCGTGGAGCTCAAGCTCCCCAGCTACGTCAAAAAGGACGTTATACAGGCGCACGGTCTTGAATATATCCAGACGACAGACCTTGAAGCAGTTATGCCCGAGCTTGATATACTTTATATGACACGAGTTCAGCGTGAGAGATTTTTCAACGAGGAGGACTATCTGCGTCTTAAGGACAGCTACATACTCACTCCCGAAAAGCTCAAGAGCGCAAAGGAAGATCTGTGCATTATGCATCCGCTCCCGAGAGTTAACGAAATATCCGTCGCGATAGACGACGACCCTCGCGCGTGCTATTTCAAGCAGGTGCTTAACGGCAAATACATGAGAATGGCGCTTATTATGAAGCTGCTTGGATTGGAGGCTTAAGATATGTTTGTAGATTCCATAAATAACGGCATAGTAATAGACCACATCACCGCGGGCAAGGCGCTCACGCTTTACAATCTTCTGGGCCTTGACTCCAAGGACTGCACCGTGGCAATAATCAAGAACGTTGCAAGCGACAAGATGGGCAAGAAGGACATTATAAAGATCGACGCGGACATATCCGTAAATATGGATATACTCGGCTACGTTGATCCCGGTGTCACCGTAAATATCATCAAGGGTGGAAATATAGTTGAGAAAAAGAATATATCCTTACCCGAGAAGCTGACCAACGTAATATTCTGCAAGAACCCCAGATGTATCACGTCAACAGAGCAGGAGCTGCCGCACAGATTCAATCTTTCAAATGCGAAGAACAGAATTTACCGCTGCGTTTACTGCGAGGCGAGATTTGAAGAAAAATAATTTTTAGAAAAAAATATGTTTCTGAAAGCTGATAATATAAGATCTGCTCACGCTTTCTCCACGAGACTGGGGGGCGTGAGCAGTCTTTCACATACGAAATTTTTGAATTTGGCGTTTGAACGCGGAGATGATCAGGAGACTGTTATAAAAAACCTCGAAATTTTTGCGCAGAGGGCTGGATTTGATCCCCAAAAAGTCATTTCACTGCCGCAGATACATTCCGACATCATATACAAGGTGGATGGACGTGACGCAGGACAGGGATATTATATCCGAGATAATCTACGCGAGGGTGACGGATATATAACTAATTCTCCCGACGTCGTGCTTGGTGTTAAGAGTGCGGACTGTGTGCCGATCCTTTTTGAGTGCTTTGACGGAGACAATAAAATAATCGCCGTTGGAGCGGTGCACGCCGGCTGGCGCGGAAGCGTTAATGGGATTGCGCCCAAATGCGCCAGAATGCTTTGCGAGGAGTATGGTGTAAGACCTCAGAATATACGCGTAGCGATAGGGCCTTGCATACATAAATGCTGCTTTGAGGTAGGCGAGGATTTCGTTTGCGAGTTTGAGCGTTGTCTTGGAGCGGAGCTTGCGTCGGAATTTATATTCCCGTCTGCAAAGCAGGGCAAGTTTTACTGCGACCTTACATCGCTCAACAAAAGACTTTTGACAGACGCAGGTGTGCTACCCGAAAATATACAAATAATTGATAGATGCACTTGCTGTGAGCCTGAGACCTTTTATTCGCACAGATACTCGGGAGGACTCCGCGGCACGATGATGTCGGTTATATGGATGTGAAAAAAGGAATAACGCAGACGCGTTATTCCTTTTTTTTATAACAATACAAAATAAGCAAACACTGTAAGCACAACAACGAAAAACACGTTTATCGCTGTGAAAAGCAAAAGATAATGTCTCTTTTTCTCAGGGTAATGCGAGGTATATTCTCGATATGTTATAAGGCTTGCAAGAGATGCTATCATAGTACCCGCGCCGCCTATGTTGACGCCCATCAGAAGCTCGCGGTAATTCTCTGTAAAATGTGACAGCAGAACCGCCGTGGGCACGTTGCTCATTACCTGACAGCACAGCACCGAGAATACAAGAGTGCTTTTCTCAAGCAGGCTTGAGAGGATATTTTGGACTATTTCCATTCGGGACATGTTTCCCGCAAATATAAAGAAGAAAACAAAGGTTAAAAGCAGAGCGTAGTCGACCTTTGCAAGTGCTAACACATCCGTAAATATAAGAGCCAGAGGAATGAGGATAAGTCCAGTCCAGAAAGGCACGATACGAAAAACTATCACTATCGAATATGCAAACAAGAGCAGGTAAAATATAGTTTTCTTGATAGGAAGTCTTATTTTTTCGGTTTCATTTATGCTTATTTTCTCGCTTCTGACAAATATCAGGCACAAGACGGTTATAAGAATCACCGAAAGCAAGAACAGCGGAAGCATAATGAGGGTAAACTCGCCCGTGGGAATGTTGAAATATGAATACAGATAAAGGCTTTGCGGATTTCCAAATGGAGTGAGCATTCCACCGAGATTTGCGGCTATATTCTGCATAATGAACGTGAATGCCATATATTTTTGCTTGCCCGTGTCGGACAAAACGAAATAGCCGAGCGGCAAAAACGTGATAAGAGCCATATCGTTGGCAATTATCATTGAGCCGATAAACGTGATATACACAAGTGCCAAGACTGAAATTCTTATATTTCCCGTAAGCGAGACTATCTTACGCGCTAAAAAGGTGAAAAAGCGTATGTTTTTGAGCGCGCATATCACGGCGAGAGTACAGAAAAGGCAAGTCAGGGTTTTGAGGTCAAAATAGCCTGCGTATTCCTTGTCTGGCGGCACGATTATTGACGTGACAATAGCCAATAATGCCGCAATACACATCACCGAGTGCTGAGATATGAACTTTTTTATGTAAATTATGGGGTGGATTTTTTTGCTTGTCATTCTTGTGTCCTTCTTCAACGTGAAAAAATACAAGCTTATTGTAGCACTTTTTTCTCTGCAAATCAACATTTTTTTGAAATTAACAGGCAGTTCACAACTTGATAGTATAATACATAATCATAAACCAATGCTTTTGCAGTTTAAGTAAGGAATTATACGGAGGACAGCATGGAATTTTTAAGAAAGCTTCCCATTCCTATGGATATAAAAAATCAATATCCCATAAAGCAGGAATACAAGGAGAAAAAGCGGTTGTTTGACGATGAGGTCGGCAGAGTTTTTTCGGGAGAGTCGGATAAAAAGCTCTTGATAATTGGACCTTGTTCTGCGGACTGTGAGGATTCCGTTCTTGACTATGTAAACAGACTTGCACGTGTTGCCGATGAAGTTAAAGGCAAGATAATAGTTATTCCGAGAGTATATACCAACAAGCCCAGAACGACCGGCGAGGGATACAAGGGTATGCTTCACCAGCCTGACCCGAGTAAAGAGACGGATATGCTTGAGGGAATTATCGCGATAAGACGACTTCATACGCGCGTTATTGAGGAGACGGGAATGTTCACGGCGGACGAGATGCTATATCCCGAAAATTACCGCTATCTTTCGGACATTCTTTCGTACGTTGCGGTCGGCGCGCGTTCGGTTGAAAATCAGCAGCACAGACTCGTCGCGAGCGGAATTGACGTACCTGTAGGTATGAAAAATCCCACGGGCGGCGACATCTCTGTCATGCTTAATTCGGTCATGGCGGCGCAGAATGCGCACACCTTCCTTTACAGAGGCTGGGAGGTAAAGTCGTCGGGCAACCCCTACGCGCATTCTATCTTAAGAGGATACGTAAACAAGCACGGTGAGTCTATCCCTAATTATCACTATGAGGATATGGCGTATCTTGCGGAGGAATATTCAAAGAGGGGACTTGCAAACCCCGCGCTGATAGTTGACTGCAACCACGCAAACTCCGCTAAAAAATACAAGCAGCAGTACAGAATAGCTCAGGATGTTCTTCACTCCTGCAAGCACAACTCCGAAATTGCAAAGCTCTTCAAAGGATTTATGGTTGAGAGTTATATCGAGGAGGGAAGCCAGAAGATAGGCGAGGGAGTTTACGGAAAGTCTATCACAGACCCCTGCATCGGTTGGGCGGACACCGAGAGATTTATTTACGGCATGGCTGAAAAGCTTGTGTAAATCTATAACTAAAAAATGTAATTTTTTTCAAAAAGCTCTTCCTTTTGGAAGAGCTTTCTGCTATAATTAAAGAAAGTAATACGGAGGGCGCAAAATGAATTTTAATAGTGTTTGTGAAGCATTAAAAAATGCGGGAATTGAAGACTACAAATTTGAAGCAAGAGTTTTGCTTGAGGATTTTTGCGGCTCCGCGTCGGAGTTTTTGGAGTACGACAGTGCTGAACTTGAAGCTGCTCTGAAAAAACGTTGTCAGCATTACCCCTTGCAGTATATTCTCGGCAAGTGGGATTTTTACGGATATGAGTTCAAGGTCAACGAAAATTGCCTTATACCCAGAGCAGACACGGAAACAGTTATCGAGGTGGCAAAAAAGCTGTTGCCTGAGAGAGAGACTGTCAGAATTGCCGATCTCTGCGCGGGAAGCGGTTGCATTGGAATAACGCTTTTGAGGGAGAAGAAAAATGCATTTTGTGATGGAGTGGAGCTTTACGAAAAGACGCTTGATATAGCAAAGGAGAATGCAAGGCTTAATGGTGTGTCGGAGAGATATAATCCCATTCTTGCGGATGTTCTCGTGGGGGATTGCCTCGACGGAGAATACGATGCGATAATCTCAAATCCGCCGTATATAAGACGCGACGTGCTTGACACGTTGTCCGACGAGGTAAAAAAAGAACCAATAGCCGCGCTTGACGGCGGCGAGGACGGACTGATATTTTACCGCGCAATACTTGATCTTTATGCAGAAAATCTTGAGGAGAACGGCAAATTTATTTTTGAGATAGGATACGACCAAGGACAGAGCCTGCGAGAGCTTGCAATTCAGCGTCAAATGGACTGCGATATAATTTGCGACCTTGGTGGAAGGGACAGAGTTGCGGTAATCTCGCGTAAGACTCTTGCATAAAATGATAAGACAGAACAAAGAGAGGTGTATAGATTGAAGATAGCGGTTTTGGCAGGCGGATATTCGCCCGAGCGCGATGTGTCGCTCACGTCGGGAAGCCTTATAGCGAATGCGCTTATAGACGAGGGCAATCTTGTCTGCCTTGCAGACGTATATATGGGACTTGATCTTTCGGGCAAGACCCCCGACGAGATGTTCGTGGACGTAAAATATCCCAAATATGAGGTTGAAAAATGTATTCCCGACCTTGACGCGCTCAAGGCTCGTCGCGGAGGCGGAGACTCTCTTATAGGAGAGGGAATAATTGATATTTGCAGGGCGGCGGATGTGGTATTTTTAGCGCTTCACGGGGCTATGGGCGAGAACGGTCAGCTTCAGGCGACGCTTGATAGCTTTGGCATCAGGTACACGGGCTCGGGCTACGACGGCAGCCTGCTCGCTATGGATAAGGACTTATCCAAAAAGATATTTAGAGACGCTGGAGTAAATACTCCCGAATGGATATACGTGTCTGCGCAGGATTGCAGCCTTGAGCTTGTCAAGGAAAAAATAGGATTTCCTTGCGTTATAAAGCCCACGAGCTGTGGGTCAAGCGTAGGTGTGTCCATTGTTGAGAGCGAGTCGGATTTTGAGAGTGCCATAGCCTTGGCGCAGAAGTACGAGGGCAATATCATAATTGAGAAAAAAATCACGGGCAGAGAGCTGACGGTAGGTATACTTGACGGCGAGATACTTCCTATGATAGAGATAATTCCGCTTTGCGGATTTTACGATTATGAAAACAAGTACCAGAGCGGAAAGACGCTCGAGGTCTGCCCCGCGGATATAAGTGACAATCTTCAGTCGGCACTTGCCGAGCAGACGAAGTTGGGCTTTTCGGCGCTTCGCCTTTCGGGATATGCGAGATTTGACTTTATGGTAGACGAGAGGGGTACACCCTACTGCCTTGAGGCAAATACTCTACCCGGAATGACTCCCACAAGCCTACTTCCGCAGATGGCCAAGCACATAGGGCTTGATTTTGGCGAACTTTGTGTAAAAATTTGTAAAACTGCGCTCAAAAAATAACAAAAATCACTTTTAGTGATTGACAAAAGAGGTATATTGTAGTATAATTGGTGTATCTACTTTGTATTGATAGGGTAGATTTTTTGTGAATCTTATTGTTGTTTTTGTGGCAAGAAAGGACAAGAAAATGGATTTTAAGAACGTAGACAAAAAATACCGTCCCGTGCCGTTCTGGTCGTGGAATGAAAAGCTCAGCGTGGAAGAATCCCTCCGTCAGACTCAACTTATGGATGAGGCAGGAATGGGCGGATACTTCATGCATGCGCGCGGAGGACTCCAGACCGAATATATGGGCGAGGAATGGTTTGACAATATTGGCGCATGTATTGATGAATGCAACAAGAGGGGAATGCACGCGTGGGCGTATGATGAGGACGGCTGGCCGTCCGGATTTGGCGGCGGCAAGGTGACAGACAAGGGAGAGAAGTACTGGCAGAAATATCTCCGTTACATTCCCGCAGACGCTGACAGAAGCGAAATTCCCGAGCATAGAATCATACATATAAGCGACGAGTTCTGCTTCTATTACGATGTCAATCCCTTTTACGTTGACACCTTGGATAAAGAGGTAATTGCTGATTTTATAAACGAAATATATCAGCCTTACTACGATAAGTTCGGCTCTACTTTTGACGGCTTCTTTACCGACGAGCCTCAGATTTCCCGTAACGGTATTCCGTGGAGCTTGACGCTTCCCGCAACCTTTGAGGCAGAGTACGGCGAATCTATTTACGATTATCTTCCCAAGCTCTATTTTAAGAAGAAGGGCTATCGCAAGGCGAGAATGAAGTTCTGGAGACTTATTGCAGACCAGTTCTCTCGTAGCTTTATGAAGCAGATACATGACTGGTGTAAGGCTCACGACTTAAAGCTTACAGGACACGTGCTTCTTGAGGAGACTCTCCTGTCCCAGCTTACGACAAACGGCGCTTGTATGCCTAACTATGAGTTCTTCGATATTCCCGGTATGGACTGGCTCGGAAGACCTATTTTCCCCTGCCTTACACACCATCAGGTAGCATCGGTAGCGGCGCAGACAGGCAAAAAGCAGGTGCTCTCCGAGACATTTGCTCTTTGCGGTCACAACGTAGGACACGATGAGCTTAAGAGAAACTACGAGTGGATGATGGTCCGTGGAATAAACCTTATGTGTCAGCACCTTGAGGGTTATTCGCTCCGCGGAATCCGTAAGAGAGACTATCCGCCCGCAATGTACGTTCAGCAGCCTTGGTGGGCAGATTACAAGGTATTCAACGACGCTATGTCCCGTGTAGGCATGTTGCTTGCGGAGGGCAAAATAACCACAAGCACACTTCTTATGCACAATCAGACGTCCGCTTGGATATGCTTTGATAATGAAAAGAACAGCGGTCTTCAGCATTACCACGACAAGCTTATTGAAGCGACTCTCACACTTGAAGCAAAGCACATTCCTTTCCACCTCGGTGACGAGATAGTTATGGAAAGACACGCGCGCGTTGAGGGAGATAAGCTCATAATCGGCGAGATGGTATACGATACCGTAGTTCTCCCCGAGCATATTGATTTCTTCACGAGCACAAAGAAGCTTCTTGCAGAATTCAAGGCTAACGGCGGTAAGGTCGTTAACGCTTTCGAGCTTGAGGCAAACGATATAATCGACAACCCCAATATTACCTACGCGACTCGCGAGTTCCCCGAGTTTACAATGCATTATTTCGTAAACTCCACGAACACCAAGCAATCCGCAACCATCAAGAAGGGAAGCTACGTTATTGACATCGCATCGGGCGAAAAGGTCGAATTTAACAATGATTATATTTTCCCTGAATACGGAAGCCTTGTGGTTATTGAGGACGCTAATGCAAAGTACGCTCCCGAGCATCTTGATATGACGGGCGAGTGGGAGGTTGTGAGCGCAACCGAAAACGCAATAACTCTTGACAAGTGCACATACTGGTTCGATGGCGAGCTTCAGCAGGAGAACGGATATATACTCAACGTATCAACCCGCGCTTACGCGCTTGAAAGAGCGGTTGACATTAAGTGTCAGTTCAAGGTAAATATGGAGTATATTCCCGAGAAGCTCTATCTTGCTTGCGAAACTCCCGAGATATTCACTATCAAGGTGAACGGTGTAGAGATCGATAAGACAGAGCACGGATCCTTCCGTGATCACTCCTTCCGCAAGCTTGATATATCCAAATACGTAAAACTTGGCGAGAATATTATTGAAACTCAGGTTCTCTTTGACCAGTCTCCTAAGACCTACGAGAACATGAGAAAGGCTAAGATATTCGAGTCTGAAAAGAACAAGCTTACCTACGATATGGAAATAGAGGCTATGTACCTTGTTGGTGACTTCGGCGTAAGATGTGACGGAGAATTTGAAAAGATTCCCAACGACGCATATTTCTACGACGGAAGCTTCACAGTAGTCGCTCCCACCAAGGAAGTGACCCTCCACGATATTCAGAAGCAGGGATTCCCCTTCTTCTCGGGTGAGTTGACTGTTAAGAAGAGCTTTGATATCAAGAATACAAATCTCAAGCTTCAGATAGTAAGACGCGGTGTAAATGCTATTCGCATAAAGGTAAATGGCAAGCAGCTTCCTACTGTTATGTGGGCTCCTTACGAGATCGATCTTTCAGACGTTCTTGTAGTGGGCGAGAACACCGTTGAGATAACTCTGGTCAATAACCTCCGTAATCTCCTTGGTCCTCACCACCACCAGATAGGCGAGATATTCTTTGCGTGCCCCGCAAACTTCTATGACGAGGGCTCGGTATTCTCTGACTATCAGGGAGGCTTCTATACCGACAAGTATTGCTTTGTTGAAACAGGCATAATTTAATTGAAATATAAAAACATCCCGTGTGCAATTGCACACGGGATGTTTTTATTTGGTGTTTTTATTATTCGCACTCCAGCTCCTCGTAGATTTCCATAAGACGTTCTTCTATCTCGGTTTTGCGTGTGTCAAGCTCGGCGAGCTTTTTGTAGTCGGTCGCTGCCTCGCCCTGCATTTCTTTCTCTGTGAGGACTAATTCTTCTTCGAGGGTCAACATCTCCTTTTTGAGCCTTTCGAGCCTATTTGCCTTTTTTCGAGCCTCTGCGGCGTTCTGCTTTTGCTTAAGATACTGCTCCTTGCCGCCGCTTGCTTCCTCGGGCTTCGCTGCCGCTCCTGTCTGCAACACAAGTCTTGCTTTTCTGTTTTCTGTGAACTCGCGGAACTCGGTGTACGCTTGATTTTTTCGGGTTATTTCGTAGTCAAACATATCGCCCTCGCAATACCCCTGCGGCTTGAGCTCTATAATTCGGCTCGCCAGCTTTTCAATAAAATATCTGTCGTGAGAGACAGCAATTATAGTTCCGTCAAAGTCCTCAAGCGCGGACTCAAGCGCCTCGCGAGAGTCTATGTCGAGGTGGTTTGTCGGCTCGTCGAGAATGAGCAGATTCATGTGCGAGAGAATGAGCTTTGAAAGGGTGAGTCGCGCTCGCTCACCGCCCGAAAGCATACCCACAGTTTTGTAGACGTCCTCGCCAAAAAAGTTGAACCACGCAAGAGTGGAGCGGATTTTCTGCTCGGTCTGTGTGGGGTACGCGCTCCAAAGCTCCTCAAGGACGGTGTTTTTGTCGTTGAGATTTTGGTTTTCCTGATCGTAGTAGCCTATCTCCACGTTATAGCCGTATTCTATCTTGCCCCCCGTTTGTGAGAGCTTTGACATAAGAAGCTTTATAAGTGTGGACTTGCCGCAGCCGTTTGGGCCGATAATGAGAAGTCTGTCGTTCTTTTTTACTAGGAAATTCAAGTCCTCAAAGAGCTTTTTATCCCCAAATCCCATAGAGAGTGACTTGATATTCACAACGTCGTTTCCGCTCGCCAGAGACGAGGTAAATTTCATTCGTATTGCGCGGGGAGAATACTCGGGGGCATCAAGCTTATCCATTTTTTCAAGGAGCTTTAAGCGGGATTCTGCGGCTATGATGTTTCGCTCGCGATTCCACGCTCTTTGCTGTGCGATATATGCTTCCTGACGCGCGATTTCCTTTTGCTGATTTTTATAATGCTTTTCGTATATCTCGCGGTCGATACGGCGTTGCTCCATGCTCTTTGTGTAGTTGCCGTTATAGAGCTTTGCTTTGTGATTTTCAACTGCAAGAGTCTTATTCGTCACGCGATCAAGAAAATATCTGTCGTGAGATATGACCATAACGCATTTTTTGTACTGAGAGAGGAAATTCTCAAGCCACGCGAGAGTTTCAATGTCAAGGTGGTTTGTGGGCTCGTCGAGCATAAGAATATCGGGCTCACGGCAGAGCTGTATTGCGAGCGCGAGACGTGTGCGCTGACCTCCCGACAAAAGCTTGACTGCGCGATTCATGTCGCTCTCAGAAAAGCCGAGCCTTGATAACGTTGACGCGCAGCGCCCGCGGAATTCAAGTCCGCCGTCGCGTATAAATTTTTCGTGCAAGGACGAGTATTCGGCCGTGTAAGAGCTATGATTTTTGTCCTCGGTGTTGCCAAGCAATATTTCAAGCTCGGAAAGTCGCTTTTCCGCGTCAAGCAACGCGGGGAAGGCAAAATACATATGCTCAAGTGCGCTGTCTTCGTCGCTATACACGCCGTCCTCGTCGGAAAACGCGCCGTACTGCGACAAAACGCCCACGCTCTTGCCCTTGGATATATATACCTCGCCGTCATTTGGCGTATATTCGCCCGTGATGAGCTTGAAAAGCGAGGTTTTTCCGCTTCCGTTGACGCCGATTATTCCAAGCTTGTCGTTTTCCTCAAGAGAGAACGAAACCTTTTCAAGAATAACTCTGTCGCCAAACGAAAGACAGAGATTGTTGACACTTATGCTGAGCATTAAGATAAGTCCTTTCTATTGACTTTTTTTCCAAAATAATGTATAATGAATACGTATTATCAGATGTACAGATATATTGTACACTAAAACATAACTTTTTGCAAGTGCTTTTTGCACGGGAGGTTAATTTGAAAATAAGCGTTATCGGCGCGGGCAGATGGGGCTCGCTCATTACATGGTATCTTTCAGCTAAACGTGGATTCGACGTCACTCTTTACGGACCCGCGACAGCACCCGATATACAGAGATTTCAGCGCGAGCGCAGAAACGACCTGCTCGAGCTTCCCGAGACTGTAAATATTTCCACGGATATATCCTGCCTTTGCGGCGCAGACGTAATAGTCATATCTATAAACTCACAGGGCCTTGCGGG